>JAHEKB010000206.1 GCA_024638525.1 Bacteroidota bacterium | reverse complement strand
TGTCTGTATAATCCCCCCAGCGTTCGTTGCTGTCGTTGACAAATGTGTTGATTAAACCCTCCCCTTCCTTAACCATTGCCGCTTCGGAGTAAATGGACTCTAGGCCTCCCAGTCCATTGTGAAAAACCATACTGGTCCCAGCAAAATCTTCTTCTCCAACATGAGAAAAAGTGATCAAAATTGAATTTAAATCTTCATTGTCGAATCCCGTATATGTTAGCGAGGGATAGGCATAATCCAAGTTTTCCGTATATATAAGATTTGCTTCGGCCGATGGTGAAGTCTTTAGATTGTTAATGACTCCGTGATATATACCAGAACTAAAGGTTTCAGGAACCATGGAAGACTGCACATAGTGAATCTTCTGCCCGAGCAAAGTAGCAGAAAGCACTCTGGTGTCATTGGTTTGAAGCCTAAAACCAATTTCCGGTTGAAAAGCAGATGGAGGGACTCCGTATTCAAGATCAGATACCAATACCATTAATTCGTGTTCAGCCTGTCCGGAGCTGAAGCTATTGGTGATTTTATGTAAAAAAACCGTATCATTAGAAGCATCGCCTGGCCTGACTGAAAGCAAATACATTTCCTTACTCTCCCAATCCTTTGCAGGCTGCACAGGGCAAATACTCCACAGTGAATTTCCTTTATACCTAATGCCACTGAATAATTGGCGCTGTAGACTCTCTCCTTTGTATCCGCTTTCTTTATTGACTTGCCATACAAAAGACTCAATAAAGCCTTCTTGCCAGCTTTCGTTGTCTCTAAGAAGATTGACCGTTATAAAAAGATCTTCCCCATTGTGCGCAATTATGGGATAATCGCTCCATGTGTTGCCACCAAGTGGCTTGCCGTTGAGCTGATAGAAATTCCAAAGCCCAGTTGGATCTTTATCCTGTGAGAACCCAACTATAATCCGCGTGTCATCGCTATTGCTACCTTCCAAAAATACCAAGACAAAACGATCTGCTATCGGATCATAGATCACCTTTGGATCATAGAAGCGATCCAATAAACCCAGCTGTCCAGCAACCATTCCTGAAAGACTTCTAAACTTGAGCATCGTTCCATCACTATCTAAGATGGTAACTGTCGTATTGATGGCAGAAATGATGATTCCATCATTGCTGATGGCCATGGTATTGTCATTGGGCACTCCACTACCCCCCAAAGGACGACCGTTAAACGAGCGTTTGATTTCCGGCTTTATTTCCTCTGCATCGGTGTCATATACCTCTGATTTTGACTTATGGCTTAGGCGTCTTTTTCTTTGGGCGTCCAATCGACTTTTCAGTTCTCTGGAAATCATTCCAACCTCTGGTGCCAGTTCAGCTCTGTTCACTGCGCTAATTTGGAGTTCATCCTCAGCAGCTGAAAAATCAACAATCCAATGCCTGGCCTCTGGCAAATCGGTGATTAAGTCATAACTTGACTGACCAAAGCTAGTAAAGCTTAATCCTACGAATAAGACACTCCAAATCCATTTAGACATGACTTCAAATATATTCATCAAGGTCTTAGTATTTTCATATTCTCCCTGCTGAAGAAAGAAGGCGATAAATTTTGACCAAAATCTAAGGAAATGTATTCTATTCTAGTCTTCTTGCCTTTCCCATTAGCTGGAATTACCTCATAAACCGAGACAAAATAGTAGTCTTTGTACTTCTTGATGCCCTTACCACTGATGCTATGAGTCACCTCTTCATCTTCATCGTAAAAGAGCATTTTCATTTGCAAATAATGACCCTTATCTACCCAAAGCTCCACCTTTGACCAAAGTGTTTTAGTTTCATCTACGGGTATTAATTTCAATTTGTAACAATTTCGATCTGCGACATATCCCTCGCCAATGATTTCTGCCTTATAATCGGTGCTCAAGCTGCTGCCTTTTACAAGGTCATCCATGGTCATATCAGAACCCATCCATTTCTGACTGAGCAAATTCATAGGCATTTTTACGACTTTATTGATTCTCGGAATATAGTTCAACACTTCATCCTCTGTTTTTAGAAATACCGTTCCCTTGTCTTTTTCAGGGCTCATGATATAGGCCATGGCCAAATTCTGCCCTTTAGACCAACTTTTCAATTCATAGGTCTTGGTCCATTTTGGTCTGATGAGCTGCACGGATAATTCTGCGACAACATTTTCTCGATTCATGCTTCGTTCTGAACGTTCTACTATTTGCTGTGCATTTAGCTCTGGGCGATGGATATATGACATGCTCAAAAAAGCAGTCGAGACCAAAATTAGCAGGATGTATCTATTCATTGTTCTTTTCTTCATAAAGCTCTAAGGCTTTTGGCATAAGCTTTTCCAATTGCTCTTTTCTTTTATCTGGGTCTGGATGAGTACTCAAGAATTCTGGAGGGAGTGGACCACCTTTTTGATTCATCCTATCCCAGAAAGCCGGCGCTTCTTCTGGATTGTAACCCGCCATTGCCATGAATAACAGACCCATTTCATCTGCTTCTGATTCATGTTTTCTGCTATAAGGCAGAAGCACTCCGACATTAGCCCCTACACCATAGGCCAATTGAACCAACTGGCGAGTCTCTTCAGATCGGGTACTCGCTGCAACGTCCAAGGCGACTCCACCCATTTGCAACGCCAATCCTTGGCTCACCCGTTCATTTCCGTGTTGAGCGATAGCGTGTGCAACTTCGTGCCCCATCACCACTGCCACTCCTGTTTCAGTTTGACAGATGGGCAATATCCCAGTATAAAATGCGACTTTACCGCCACTCATGCACCAAGCATTAACTAAAGTATCGTCGATCAAATTGAACTCCCAATTGAATCCTTCAATCCTTGACGCATATTTGGTACCACTCAAGTATTCTTCCACTGATTTGGATATTTTATCACCAACTTCTTTGATCATTAAAGCATCTGCCGTATTATAAATAACATTTGCTGTGTCCAAAATGTGTTTATAGGAAGTGAGACTCATTTCCATCAAGGTGCTTTCTGGTAACATTCTAAACTGTTTTCTGCCTGTAATGGGAATTTTAGAGCAAGAGTCTAAAATGAAGAGAGAAATAATTAAGCTTATTGTTAATCTAAATGCCGAAACTTTCATAGGTTTATTGTTAGACACAAAATAACGCAAATAGCGTGCTAAAAGTAATTAAAGAGAGCTAATTTCGCTGGAAATGAGTACACAAGATTTTATAGACGAGAATAAGGACAGATTCTTAAATGAATTATTTGAATTATTGAGAATACCCAGTATTAGCGCGGACTCTGCCTATAAGGATGATGTGAGAAAAACCGCTGAATTTGTTGCTCAAAAAATGAAGGAGGCGGGTGCAGATAACGTGAGCTTGGAGGAAACCGCTGGTAATCCAATTGTTTACGGAGATAAGATAGTGGACCCAAACAAACCGACCATTTTAGTCTACGGACATTATGACGTTCAACCATCTGTACCCGATGAACTTTGGAATACTCCGCCGTTTGAACCAACGGTAAAAGACGGGAATATTTATGCCAGAGGAGCATGCGACGACAAAGGTCAATTCTATATGCATCTCAAGGCCTTTGAAGCTATGGTTGCATCAAATGAATTGCATTGCAATGTGAAGTTCATGATAGAAGGAGAAGAAGAAGTTGGATCAAGCAATTTAGGCCCTTATGTCAAAGCCAATCAGGAGAAATTGGCTGCTGATGTCGTATTGATTTCAGACACGGGGATGATTGCCAATGATATACCAAGCATTGATACAGGCCTAAGAGGCTTGTCGTATGTTGAAGTTGAAGTAACTGGACCTAATATAGATCTGCATTCAGGAACCTATGGAGGAGCCGTGGCCAATCCCATAAATGTGCTGTGTAGCATGATCGCATCCATGCACGATGAAAACAGACATATTACCATTCCCGGTTTCTACGATAATGTTTTGGAAGTAAGCGATGAGGAACGATCTGAAATGGCCAAAACCCCGTTTAACAAGCAGGCTTATATGGACGAATTGGAAATAGATGATGTTATGGGTGAATCAGCTTACTCGACTATTGAAAGAACAGGAATAAGGCCGACTTTAGATGTAAATGGAATCTGGGGAGGATATACAGGTGAGGGTGCAAAAACCGTTTTGCCATCAAAAGCCCATGCCAAGATTTCCATGCGTTTGGTTC
>JAHEKB010000024.1 GCA_024638525.1 Bacteroidota bacterium | reverse complement strand
CTGTTTGCCGGCAATCTTGTCCCAACTTTGCACTACTTGAACTTCTTCGTATTTGCCTTTGAGCTTATACGACTTCAAGAGGCCATCAATCAACTCTTTAAATGTTTTTTCTTCTTGCAAATCAGAGTGTTATCAACTGAAAATCAGGGTCAATTTGCTCGCAAAACAAGCGCAGTCTTGCAGCTTGTGTGTCCGTAACAAAGAGTTGTCCAAAATTACCACTTTTAATGATGCCAGTAAGGGCCTTTGCCCTATTATCATCAATTTTTTCAAAAATGTCGTCTAGTAATAAAAACGGCATAATAGAGGTCTTTTTTTGATAGTACTTAAACTCGGCCAATTTCAGCGATATGAGGAATGACTTTATTTGGCCTTGAGACCCAAAGCGCTTTAATACATGACCGTTTAAGAAAATATCCAACTCATCTTTATGAATTCCGGCAGTACTGCGTCTGAGTTGAATGTCTTTATGTCTGGTGCCTGCCGTCAAGTCTATAAAATTTTGATCCTGCAGCTGAGACTTATACTTCAGTGCACTCTCTTCGCTTTCTGTGCTTAGGCTGTTATAAAATTGATTCACTTCTGCAGCAAATTCATTGACAAACGCCAGCCTTTTGGCAAATATCAAATCGGCATCTGCTTGCATTTGAATATCCAAACTATCCAGCAAATGATGATCTATTAAATTGGACTTTAGGTGCTGGTTTCTCTGTGCCAACAAGCGGTTATACTTTAAAAGAGCCTTCAAATAAGAACGGTCTACTTGGCTAAGAATCTTGTCTACGAACCTGCGTCTATCGCTGTTGTCCCCATAAATGAGGTAGATGTCTCCTGGAGCTATAACTACGGCAAAAAATTGTCCCAAATGATCGCTTAGGCTGGAATACGCCTTGCCGTTTTTAGTAATCTCTTTCTTTTTAGCCTTTCTAAGTTTAACGGCTATCTCAATCTTTTCTTCAGCGGCAAATCTCCCAATGATTCCGGCTTCATCTTTTGATTTTTGAATGCATTGTGCATCGGTTGAACTAAAGTAAGATTTGGCTTGGCATAAGAAACATATGGCATCGAGGGCGTTGGTCTTGCCTTTGCCATTTAATCCAGAAAAGGCCACCAAGCGTTTGTGGAAGGCATATTCAGCACTGCTGTGGTTCTTAAATTGATAGAGTTTTAGTGCTTCTAATTTCAATGCCTTGTGAGAGGGGCTAAATTATTATTTTTGCCGCTCATATAAAATGGCAAAAGCTAAAATAAACAAGCAAACATATCTGGACTGGTTCAGGCTTATGTTCCTCACCAGAAGGTTCGAAGAAAAATCCGCTCAGATGTACGGTCAAAACAAAATCAGAGGCTTTTGCCATCTGTACATCGGCCAAGAAGCAATTACAGCTGGGATGAAGTCCGCTATGAAAGATGGCGACAAAGCAATTACCGCGTACCGAGATCACGGACATGCCCTGGCTATGGGAATTTCTCCAGGAGCAGTAATGGCCGAACTTTTTGGTAGAATAGACGGTTGCAGCAAGGGTAAAGGTGGCAGCATGCACATGTTTTCTAAGGAGCACAACTTTTTTGGTGGCCACGGCATTGTTGGAGGTCAAATTCCCTTAGGCGCTGGAATTGCACTTGCAGAACAATACAATAAAAGTGGAAATGTCTGCTTCTGTTTTATGGGAGATGGTGCAGTTAGGCAGGGTGCACTGCACGAGGCATTTAATATGGCCATGCTCTGGAAACTACCGGTGGTATTTATTTGTGAAAACAACAATTACGCCATGGGTACCTCTGTGGAGCGAACTACCAATGTTAAAGACATATCCAAAATAGCTTGTGCCTATGAAATGCCTTCAGAACAAGTGGACGGCATGAGTTGCGAGGCGGTTCACGAAGCCATGGAACGCACAGGCAATTTAGCCAGAGAAGGTGGAGGACCTTCGTTCTTGGAGCTTAAGACCTACAGATACAAGGGTCATTCCATGAGCGATCCAGCAAAATACAGAACCAAAGAAGAAGTTAAATCTTATAAGGAAATAGATCCAGTAGAGGTGGTGCGCAAGCACATACTTTCTAAAAAATGGATGACTGAAGCAGCCATGGAAAGCTGGGAAGAGGAAATTGAAAAAGAGGTATTGGATGCTGTAGATTTTGCAGACAATTCACCATTTCCCGATCCTTCTGAACTCTATGAGGATGTCTATACCGAAGAGTATCCATTTATAGTAGAATAGTCTATTTTTGCCAGCGAAAAAATGAGCACAGAAGAACAACTCACCCAGATAAAGGGAATAGATAGAATTAAGGCCTATTACGACAACAACAGGCGAACTGTTAGTTATGCCGCCATTGCTCTTATAGTGATTGCCGCGGGTATTTACTACTACAGCAATTCGTACCTACCCAAAAGAGAGAATAAAGCCCAATCTGAGCTTTTTGCTGCAGAACGCTATTTTAGAACAGATTCAGTAGACAAAGCACTTTACGGCGACGGCCAATTCATGGGCATGATAGATATAGCCGATCAATTCCCAAATACCAAAGCAGGCAATTTGGCCAACTATTATACGGGGCGCTTGCTCATGAATAAAGGGGAATATGAAGAAGCAATTGGATATTTAAAAAAAGCCAAGCTAGCAGATAATTTTCTGGCAGCTAGCTCAATAATTCTCAGAGGAGATTGCCATTCAGAATTAGGTGATTATGAAAAAGCGGCTTCGGTATATATGAAGGCTGCAGATAAACGCAAAAACGATGTTACCACGCCAAGAGCTCTCATAAAAGCTGCTATGGCATTTGAGGCCAGCGGGAATTTCAAGGCGGGTTTAAAAGCACTCAAACGCCTCAAAAATGATCATTTTGATTCCGAGCCTGCTCAAGATGTAGATCGTTATATAGCACTGATGCAAGCACGTCTAGCATCTCAAGGATAGCAGCTTGGCTGATTATTCACAACAGGATTTTTTACAATCGGTTCCCGATGCTTCTGAGCTTAAGGCTAAAAAAATTGCGGTCATCACCGCCCAATGGAATTCAGAAATCACCGGCAAAATGAGAGAAGGAGCTTTGGCTGTTCTAGCTGCTTCTGGCGTATCAGCTAATGCTATCACTAAAATAAAAGTGCCTGGAGCATTCGAATTGAGTTATGCCGCAAACAAAGCTGCCCTAGATGGCTCTGATGCCATCATATGCCTAGGCTGTGTTATTCAAGGCGAAACACCGCATTTCGATTTCATCTGTGCTGCGGTGGCACATGGAATCACCCAAGTGAGTCTCCATCACAACATCCCCGTTGCTTTCGGCGTACTTACCACCAACAGCCAAGAGCAAGCCTTGGAACGGGTGGGTGGCAAGCATGGTCATAAAGGCGAAGAAGCGGCTGTAACCGTGCTGCAGCTCTTATTGAATTAATCCTATATTTGAGCAATGAAGCGGAAAATATTCCGGTTGCTCATCCTAGCCCTATTAACTCTTCCCTTTAGTGCTATTGCGCAGAATACTCTGCAAAGGGTGAATGTCTCTTTCAATTCTTTTTTCGATTACGACAGTTCGCTATTTAACGTTAAAGGCAACTATTATATCTTTAAAGAAAGGCCGAGTACTCAATTTGAAATACACTGTTTTGATCAAGAAGTGCAACCCGATTCGGTCAAATTGCACAAATACCTAAAACAAACTCCAGCCAAATTTAAAGAGCTCTCCAAAGATTCAGCGGCAATGGATTCTGCCATGAAAACGGATAATGCCGTAACTGATTTGGGACGTATTGCATTTGATAGAGGATTCTATGGCCTGTACAAGGCGCAAAAGAAAAAAGACGAAGAAGGCAGTTTTAACACCCTTAGCTTTGACACTTATAATTATGATGATCACTGCTTTTGTGAATTTAAGTACCGCCGAAACTTTGGCGAAGAGCCCGTTGATTTTAGCGATACTGCACTGGTGAATAGATTTGTCAGTCGCTTGGTTACCCGCAGCATGAAAGAGGTTAGAGAAGAAAACCAAGCCATCAGGGATCGCTACAGCATAAAGATTGACACCCTAGCACTTGAAAATTACTGGATACATGTCTACAGTAAAGGAGGCAAGCTTACCCGAGACTCCATTTTCATGCATCAATTAGACAGTGTTGACTTTAAGCCCAGGTTTACTCATTACAACATAAGCTATAGAGCAAATCTGATTGTTGAACCACAGTTAGAGCACAACTTTCGAGAGTTCTACTTAGATAATTTAAAAAAAATGGAACAGAGGGGAGATACATTCTATATTGAGGTAAGGGATGCCAAGGCTGGCCTAATTAGTCGGCGCGGAACCATAACCATAGAAAATTCGTTAGGCTACCCAATAGACTTGCCTTTTTACATCAACTATAGAAATCACCTTTACGAAAGGCTTAGAAGGGTAAGAAATTAGAACAAGCCATGGAGCTCTGCATCCACCTTGCTTATGATGTTGCCCAAATGCTCTGGGTCGTTTTCAAAATCGATATCGTCTACATCAACAATTAGGAGCTTACCGTCTTTATAGGTCGAAATCCATGCTTCATATCGCTCATTTAGTCTTTTTAGGTAATCCAATCGTATGGAATCTTCATATTCCCTCCCCCTTTTTTGAATTTGGCCAACAATGTTGCCAATAGAGCTTCGTAGGTAGATCATGAGATCGGGTGCATCTATCAGCGATTTGATGTTCGAAAAAAGAGCCTGATAGGTATCGAAATCTCTTGTAGACATTAGTCCCATAGCGTGCAAATTGGGTGCAAAGATGTAGGCATCTTCATAAATTGTCCTGTCGTGGATGGTGGTCTTCGGATTGGATTTTGAACGAATGATATTGTTGAACCTAGTATGCAGAAAATAGATCTGCAAATTGAAAGACCAACGTTGCATATCATCGTAAAAGTCCGTTATGTATGGGTTGTCGTCCAAGGTCTCATAACTGGCCTCCCAGTCGTAGTGCTTGGCGAGCAAATTGGTCAATGTGGTCTTCCCTGATCCGATATTACCGGCAACTGCTATATGCATAGGTTTTTTTAGTCTTTTGGTTGTTTACAAATATTCAGTAAAACTTTCTGAAGCCAATGATTTCACGGACTTCTTTCAATGTTTTATTCGCGCTTTCGTTGGCTTTATCCGCTCCAATTTTAGCCGCTTTGGATAAAAAGGCATCGTCCCTCTCTGTTTCGCGTATTTTCTGTCTTATGGGTCTAATAAATTGCAGCATATCTTCGGCCAATTGTTTCTTTAGGTCTCCATAGCGAATCTGGCATTTGGCATAAAGCTCTTCAAAATGCACCAGAGTTGATTCTTCTGAGACCAAGGCCATGAGCTCAAATAAATTTTGAATCTCCACCGCCTTTTCCTGATTCTCTTCCGTGGGTCCGCTGTCGGTTTTTGCCCGCATAATTTTCTTGCGAATCACTTCATCGTCTTCATTGAAAATAATGGTGTCGGCTTCGCCGCTGGACTTGCTCATTTTTCCCTGGCCCGTAAGTCCTGGGACTTTGATTAATTCTCCGCTAAAACTAAAGGCTTGTGGCTCTTTAAAGTAATCTACTTGATACAGCCTATTGAATCTATTGCCAAACTGCCGTGTCATTTCTAGATGCTGCTGCTGGTCTTTACCTACCGGTACATAATCCGCATGATGAACCAGTATATCTACAGCCATCAAAACTGGATAGGTCAAAAGGCCTGCATTTACATTGTCTGCCTGACTTCTAATCTTCTCTTTAAATGATGTTGAGCGTTGTAATTCACCTATATACGCATTCATATTCATATAGGCATACAATTCTGGTATGGCTGGAATGTCGCTTTGAATAAAGAGCGCACATTGTTCCGGATCTAATCCCATAGCCAAGTATTCTGCTAAAACACTGCGAACATTGGCATGTAAATCGGCCGGTTTAGGATGGGTAGTTAAGGAATGCAAATCGGCTATAAAAAAGTAACAGTCATAGTCCTTTTGCATTTGCAAAAAACTTTTGACTGCACCAAAATAATTGCCGAGATGAAGTTTGCCCGTAGGTCTAATTCCAGAGACTACTCTTTCCATTTAAGGGCTCAAAATTATACCCTCTGGCAAGCATTCCAAGAGATGTGGAAAAGAAGCAGAACCAAAGCGGTTCTAGCTCAACTCAAACTGCTTCTGAAACAGCTGATAGTAACTCCCGCCAAAATCTAAAAGCTCTTGATGGCTTCCCCTTTCTACAATCTGGCCGCGGTCTAATACTATGATCTGATCGGCTTCTCTAATGGTAGACAACCTATGAGCTATAACAATGGACGTTCTGTTTTTCATCAGTCGTTTGGTGGCCTCTTGAATGAGCTCTTCGGTTTCTGAATCAACGCTAGAAGTGGCTTCGTCAAGTATCAAGACTTTGGGGTCAAAAGCCAAAGCGCGAATAAATGAAATCAATTGCCTTTGGCCCACAGACAGGGAACCCCCTCTTTCTTTTACATCATATTGCCATTGATCTGGAAGATTCTCTATAAAAGATTGGGCTCCTATTTCTTCTGCGGCCCATTTCATTTGCTCTAAGCTTAATGCCTTATTCTTTAATTGAACGTTTTCTTCTACGCTACCAGCAAAGAGAAAGACATCTTGCAAAACCACAGAAACTTGTTTTCTCAAACTCTCCAATTCGTAGTCTTGCAATGGATAACCATCTATGCTAATGCTTCCAGACTTAATGTCGTACAGTCTGGTAATCAAACTTATAATAGAAGATTTACCAGCACCTGTAGCACCAACTATAGCCAGTGAATGCCCTTGCTCAACTTTAAAGCTTACGCCTTTTAAGACCGGATCATTTTCTACATATTCAAATACTACATTGTCAAATTCAATGTTTCCATTGAGCTCCCGTTTTAGTTCACCGCCCCTTTCTACGTCTGTTTGATCATCTACCAACTCAAAAATTCGCTCCGAAGCTACCATACCCATTTGCATGGTATTAAATCGATCGGCAATGGTTCGAATGGGTCTAAAAATCATGGAGATGAACATATAGAATGATATAATCATCCCTGGGCTAGAATCCACTCCAATGCTTCTTGCACTCCACCAAATAATAAGCCCAATGGCTACTGAACTCAGGATTTCTACTATGGGAAAATAAATGGAATAGTAAAATATAGATTTTTTAAAGGCTTCTAAATGTCCTCGGTTAATCTTTTCAAATTTCTCGAATTCTTGCCGCTGCTTTCCAAAGATCTGTACCACATCCATTCCCACAATGTGCTCCTGTACAAATGCATTCAATTTAGACACCTGAGTTCTTACTTGCTGGAACGATTTTCTAACGCCCCGCCTAAAAAATTCTGATGCTATGAGCAATACTGGCAAGACACTTAAGGCCACTAAACTCAGCTGCCAATCTTGAACAAACATGACCACCAAGACCACCACCAGCTGGGCCACATCTCCAATAATGGAAATCAAGCCTTGAGAAAAGAAGCTGCTCACTGTTTCAATATCTGACACTGACCTAGTAACCAAAGTTCCCACTTTGCTGTGATCAAAAAATCGCTTTCTGAGCGAAAGAATATGCTTAAATACCCTAATTCTGAGGTCTTTGATCACATTTTGACCCAAGAGGTTGGTGATATATGTATGCAGAAAGAGTACTAGGGTTTGAAAGAGAATGTGAATGAGAATAAAGCTGGAATAGAGCACTATGCCATCGGCGTTTTTGGCGGCTATATGTATGTCTATGGTTCGCTGAACCAAGACTGGCCTTAGCGGCGCTAGAGCCGTGAGTAAGACCGTTAAACCAATGGCCAGAAAGAATTGTGATCTATAGGGTTTTGCCAAACGAACAATGCGCCCAATTAGGTTTAAATCAAATGCTGCTCCTGTTTTATCTTTCTTGCTCATTCGTATGCTACATCAACCAAATAAAGCCCACAGGCCGCCGCACTTTTACCCGAGCTTCTCCGGTCCTTGGCTTCTATTACAGCCCTAAAGTCTTCTAGCTTGCGCTTTTCTATTCCTACCTCTATCATGGTTCCAACAATGGCTCTTACCATATTTCTCAAAAATCGATCTGCCTTAATCTCAAAGCGAAAAACTCCTCCCTCTTTGAACCATTCCGCCTTTTCAATCTTACAAATGCTGGTTTTATTCTCAGCTCCGGATTTGCAAAAGGAAGCAAAATCGTCATACTCTAACAAGATTGATGCACATTCGTTCATTTGTTCTAGGTCGGGTTCCTTATAAAGAAAGGCGCTGCGCTCCGATAGAAAGGGATCTTTACTAAAATGCATGAGGTAGTGATAGGTTCTGGACTTGGCATCGAAACGGGCATGAAAATTATCAGCCACTTTTACAACATCAAAGACTGCAATGCTAGGAGGCAGCAATTGATTCATACGAAAAACGAATTGTGGATGCATCTCTTCTTCAAAGTCAAAATGCAGCACAAAAAAGCGCGCGTGTACTCCGGCATCTGTTCTACCACATCCCATCACCTTGCATTCTTTGTTTAATACCTTAGACAAGGCCATTTCAAACTCCTCTTGCACGGTAAGGGCATTGGGTTGGCGCTGCCAACCACTATAGTTAGTGCCATCATAAGCCAATTGAAGTTTGAATCTCATGGCTGGCAAAAGTAATTGCCTGATTGGAAGATTTGAATCATTGCCCTTGTTATGTCTTAAGTCAAATTATTTTTGCCCGTGAATTGAGCATGAAAAAGCAATTGTTAGAATGTGTCCCTAATTTCAGTGAAGGTAGAGACATGCATGTGATTAAACAGATCACGGACGAAATTGAATCTGTAGATGGAGTAAAACTTTTAGATGTAGGCCCCGGCGCGGCCACCCATAGAACCGTGGTCACATTTGTGGGAACACCAGAAGAAGTAGTAGAAGCGGCATTTAAAGCAATCAGCAAAGCCTGTGAACTCATAGACATGAGTAAGCACAGTGGAGAGCACGCCAGAATGGGAGCAACCGATGTTTGCCCACTTATTCCAGTGGCTAATATTAGCATGCAAGAAACCGTAGAATGGGCCGAAAAATTAGCCCAGCGCGTGTCTGAGCACAACAATTTGCCAACTTACCTTTATGGTAAGGCAGCAAAACAGCCCCACAAGAAAGTATTGTCGAACATAAGGGCTGGTGAGTATGAAGGCTTTTTTGAAAAAATTAAGTTAGCAGAATGGAAACCCGATTTTGGACCCCAGACTTACAGTAAAAGGAGCGGAGCCACGGTTATAGGGGCTAGAGACTTTTTAATTGCCTACAACATTAATCTCAATACTAAATCTACCCGCTTGGCCAACCGAGTGGCTTTTGATGTTAGAGAAAATGGAAGAGTAAAGAGGGAAGGCAACCCTTATACTGGGCCTATTGTTCGAGATGATAAAGGAGAAGCAGTGCGCATAACAGGCACCTGCAAGGCAGTTCAAGCCGTGGGATGGTATATTGATGAGTACCAGGTGGCCCAGGTTTCTGCCAATTTATTGGACTTTAAAGTAACTGCCATCCACGAATTTTTTGATGCTTGCATGGAAAGTACCAATCAAAGAGGCTTGCGAATAACAGGCAGCGAATTGGTTGGACTAATTCCCTTACAAGCTATGCTAGATGCAGGAAGACACTACTTAAAAAAGCAAGAACGCTCCGTTGGAGTAAGCGAAAGCGAACTGATACATATTGCCGTAAAAAGTTTGGGCCTAGACGAATTGGCTCCTTTTGACCCCCAAAAGAAAATCATTGAATATCAACTAAAATCTGTTGAAGATGAGGCACTTATAAGCCTTTCAGCTAAAGAATTGGCCAATGAAACTGCTTCGGAGAGTATGGCTCCAGGGGGCGGGAGTATTTCTGCTTATGTAGGCGCTCTAGGTATTTCATTGGGCAGCATGGTAGCCAATTTAGCCGCCAATAAAAAAGGTTGGGAAGAACGCCTTCCTTTCTTTTCTGATCTTGCCGCCAAAGCACAGACCATTAAAGATCAGTTGCTCTTTCTGGTGGACGAAGACACTCGCTCCTTTAACGCCATTATTGAAGCCATAAGAATGCCAAAAGACAGTAATGAAGAAAAAGAAGCTCGAAAAACAGCCATAGAGCTGGCCAGTCAATACGCCTCTGAGGTACCCTTTCAGGTGATGCAAAAGGCCTTTGACAGCTTTGAAATTTTGAGCCAGATGGTAGAACATGGAAATGCAGCCAGCATAACTGACACAGGAGTTGGCGTATTATGCAGCAGAACCGCCATGCAAGGAGCCTTTATGAATGTACGCATCAACACCAAGGATTTATCAGATAGAGCCTTTGCCAATAAGCTGGAACAAAAAGCACAAGACCTCATGAAAAAAGGATCAGTTGAAGCGGACAATCTTTTAACTCAAGTAGAAAATAAAATGCAGTAGACGGCGTCTGCTAGAATTGTGCACAATAAAGCAACAGGCCCAGCTGTTCCTATTGTAACTCTCATTTTTTTTATGTTAAATTGCGCTATAGCTTTATGAAAAAGACCCTTACCTTTCTTTTGATCTTTGCTGGCTTAGCAGCCATGGCACAACAAGAGCCCTACTACACTCATTTTAGATTTAATCAAGAAGCATACAACCCAGCTTCTGCGGGTGACCATACCGGATTCATTTGCATTTCAGGAGTATCTCATTTGCAGTGGAGGGACTTTGACGATGTTACCCTGGAAAGAGGAACAGATGGCGTACCAGAAACTTCTGTAGATAATGTAGCTCCAGAAACGCATAATGTCAATTTGAGCACCTTGTTCAAGATTGATAAAGCGGAAAGAAATTTCATTGGTGCTGGACTAAGTATAGTAGATGATAATGTGGGTGTAACAAAAACTACATCGATTCGCTTAAACCTAAACTATAAGCGAAGAATGGATAGAGGTTTTAGAGAACTCGCCATTGGTGCAGGACTTGGCATGCAACAATTTGGAGTGGTAAACCCAAATTTCAAGTTTAGAGACCCCAACGACCCATTAATCCCAAATCAATCGGTAAGTCAAGGTTTATTTAATGTGAATGCTGGGGTATACTTTAAACAACAAAGGTTAGGTCCATTTAAGGATTTCTTTGCCGGTGCATCGGTTACCCAATTAAATCAGGCATCTTATACCCAATTGGGTGGTGGATTCTATAGAGATTTCGTTCATCACTACTTTACAGTATTTGGTGCAGACTACGATTTAAACCCGACCTTAAAACTAGAGCCAACCGTGCTTTTGAAATATGGAATCACTGGAAGCTATGGCTACGAACCTCAAGTAGATTTGAGCTTAACCGCTTTATACGGCGAAAAGCTTAGAGGTGGTCTGGCTTGGAGAAATTGGGGCAATGCAGATGCGGCCTCAGTGCTTATAGGTTTTGTTAAAGATCAACTGGAATTGGGATATTCTTATGATATCACCATTTCTGACGTTCAAAAAGTTTCGCAGGGGACGCATGAAATAATGATAAGGTATTGTTTGCCTTACAGCGTACAGCCTCCAACGCGAATAATCCGTCTAACCCCCAGATTCCTATAATTTTAGGAGCTAAACAATAAACAGTATTGACCCTCCGTTTATAAGGGGTTGAAAGCAGTTTTTTATTGCATTTTCAACAGCTTGGTGTTAATATTGTAAGAATTTTGATGAAAGATAATATGAAATACGTTGCTAAGGCACTTCTAATTGCTACTATTTTTTCGATGGCTAGCTGCGCTGGTGATCGAGGTGAATTGATTGGAGTTCAAGGACGCGCTCCTTGGTTCCATCCTCAACCCTTCGGAACAGTGTACATCCCAACAGGGACATTCCTCACTGGTCAATCCGATGAAGACATTTTCCACACATACATTGCTCCGAACAAGCAAATCTCTATTCACGCCATGTGGATGGACGATACGGAGATCACAAACAACGAATACCGTCAGTTTGTGGAGTATGTAAAGGACAGTATAGCTAGAAAAGAGCACTTAGACATGGTTACGGAAAACCCCGATGGCTATGAGATTTTGGATTATGCCGATGTTAGAATTGGCAGAATCGACTGGAAAGAAAACTACGAAGAGCTAGAAGACATGTACTACAGAGAGCGTGAACGCTATGAGTACAGACGTCAAATAGACATTCGTCAATTAAAGTATAACTATCAATGGATTGATTTTCAGGCTGCTGCAAGAGGAAGTTATTGGAATTCCAATAGAGCAGACTACATAAAAGAACAAACCGTTCAAATCTATCCAGATACCTTGGTATGGGTAAGGGACTTTACCTATTCGTATAATGAACCCATGACCAGACAGTATTTCTATCACCCAAAATACGACGATTATCCAGTGGTAGGAATTTCTTGGCACCAAGCCAATGCATTCTGTAATTGGAGAACCCGTTGGCTAAACAGATACTGGGAAGCACAAGGCATGCCTATTACCGAACACTGGAGACTTCCTTCAGAATTTGAGTGGGAATATGCAGCCCGTGGTGGCAGAGATAACAATATGTATCCTTGGGGTGGACCCTATACCAGAAACAGTAAAGGCTGTTTATTGGCAAACTTCAAACCCAATAGAGGAAACTATATGGCAGATGGTGGAATGTACCCTGTGAGAGCAGATGCATACTTCCCCAATGACTACGGACTGTATAATATGGCTGGAAATGTTGCCGAATGGACCATTTCTGCTTACGATGAGTCAAGTCATCAATTTACACACGATCTAAACTCGGATTATCAATACAATGCTTCGGAAAGTGATCCACTCACCATGAAGCGAAAAGTGACCCGTGGTGGTAGCTGGAAGGATGTGGCCTATTTTATCCAAAATGGTTCAAGGTCCTATGAGTATCAAGACACTGCGAAGTCATTCATCGGGTTTAGAGCCGTCCAAACTTACATAGGAAGATCGGCATTGGATAGAAGATAATATTTTATCCATTCTTCCGTTTATATTTGACAACATTTTATTGATTACTAATAGTATTAAAACAAACTTTAACTGAAAAATTATGGCAAATTTCTTTGAATCTAGATCTGGTAAAAGACTAATGGGTATGGCTTATGGCTTTGGTGCATCCATTGTAATTGTGGGAGCATTATTTAAAATCCTTCACTGGCCTTTTGCTGACCTTATGTTAATGGTAGGTATGTTCACCGAGGCGATCATCTTCGCGATCTCCGCCTTTGAACCTATCCACGAAGAATGGGATTGGAGTCTGGTATATCCAGAATTGGCAGGAATGGAAAGCGACAGTAAAGCTGAACCAGGATCTGACAAAACCGTATCTCAACAATTGGATCAAATGCTAACCGAAGCTAAAATCGGACCAGAATTAATTGAAGGACTAGGTTCCGGACTTAAGTCTTTATCTAGCAATGTAAGCTCAATGGCTGACCTAAGTGGAGCTACTATTGCTACTAAGGAATACGCAGACAATATTCACAAAGCAAACGAGCAATTGGTGGGAATGAACAGTTCTTATTCACGTGCGGTGAATGCTTTGGAAACCCTGTCTGAAACTACAGAAACCTTCAAAGAAACCACCAATAAGGTGGCCAATATCAATCAAACACTCAATCAAAACTTGATGAGCTTTGATCAGAATATTCAGAACTTGAACAAAATTTACGGTGGCATGTTGAACGCAATGCGTCCAAACAGCTAATCCTTTCATTAACCTTAACAAACTAAGAAATGGCAGGAGCTAAATTATCACCGCGACAAAAGATGATCAACATGATGTACCTCGTGTTGATCGCCCTACTCGCAATGAACGTCTCTAAGGAGATCCTAAAGTCGTTCTTCTACATGGAGCAGAGTTTTATTGCTGCATCCGCAAACATTGATCAGAAGAACGCAACGACTATGGATGCCTTTGATAAAAAGATGGAAGAAAATGCAGCCAAGACTCGCCCATATTTTGAGCGGGCGCAGGAAGCACAGAAAATTACTGGAGAATTCATCACATTCATTGACGAGACCCAAGCTAAAATAGAAGAAATGTACGGCGGCCGTGTAGATGGTCCCAATACACCACTGGAAGCAGCAGACCGAATGGAACATCATGCCAACTACTTTGTAAAGAAAGAGCAAGGCAAGAATGGAGAAGATTTCATGAATCGCATCAACTCTACCCGTGATGCCCTTCTAGACTTATTAAAACCCGATCCTCAAGATACGAACATAACAATCAAAGGTTTAGATTTATATAATGAAGCCTTAGGTGCTTGTCAGCTTTCCGCTGAAAATGAAGTTTCTGAAGGACTAAATAGGAAAGGTTGGATTGAAGAAAATCTTGAACACAATCCTTCTGCAGGTCTTATGGCACTTTTTGCTAGAATTAGAAACGATGCCAAAACTTTGGAATCTGATGTTCTAACAAAACTTGCACAGCAAATTGATGCTACAGATTACAAATTCGATAAGCTAGAAGCCAAAGTATTGGCAAAATCCAGTGCAATTATGTCTGGAGGTCAATACGAAGCCGATATTTTATTGGTAGCATCCAACTCTAAAGGTCAGCCGACCATTAAAGTGGGAGGTGAAGAAATCAATATTGTTAACGGAGTTGGTAAATACAGTGTATCCGCTATAGGAACTGGCACTAAAAGTTTTGCCGGTGAAATCTTGGTTCAAGGCCCACAAGGCGAACAAAGTTTCCCTTTTGAAGCTGAATACGATGTATTTAGACCAGCTGCGACCATTGCAGCAACTGAAATGAACCTGCTGTATGTTGGTTTAGACAATCCCATGTCTATTTCAGTTCCTGGTTTTACAGACATTAGAGTAGGAACTTCTTCTGGATTGAGTTTATCAAACCAAGGCGGAGGAAAATACAATGCCAAGGTAGACGGTTCTAACAGAGAAGTTACTATTAGCGTTTCTGTAACCAAAGATGGAAAGACTAAGAATGTCGGTTCTGAAAAGTTCCGTGTTCGTAGGTTGCCAAATCCTACAGCTCAATTGGGTGGATTGCCCAACGATGGTCTTCCAAAACCGAAAGCACAAGTACAAGCACAATCAACCTTGATAGCTACTATGGGTCAAGGTTTTGCATATAACTTGACGTATAGAGTAACTTCTTATCGATTCATCTTTGCACCGGCTAGAAGACCGGCTACTATGGTGAGTGGATCTGGAGGAGCATTAACTGGACAAATGAGGTCTATGATCGCTTCTGCGAAGAAGGGTGACCGTATTCTCATTGAAGGTATTAAAGCCAAAGAAGCCAAGTATGGATTCCAGGCTAACCTAAGTCCTATCGTTATCACGATACGATAATTGATGAATAATTCGTTAATTTTGTAAAAATTCTAACTATGAAGAAAACACTGGTAATACTAATAGCCCTATTGCTGACCGGACTTGGAGTTGACGCACAAGTAAGTAGTTATGAGGATTTTACTTATCCCCATACTGCCGTGAAGGAACGTAAGGCTGTTCCGTATAGATACATCAGGGAGGCCAATGTAAAGTGGAGCAAACGCATTCACCGAGTCATTGACACTAGAGAGAAGCAGAACAAGGTCATGCACTGGCCTCGTAACCCTTTCTACCTGATTATGTGGAATGCTGTAATGGAAGGCTTGGAAGGATTTCCTCCATTGACCGCCTATGCCAGTGATTCTTTAACCAGAATTGTTACTCCTGAGGATATTCAAAAGAATACCAGCATAGAGACCACTGTTATGATCCCTAATCCGCTGAATCCTGAAGATCCTTATGATTTAGTACCAGAAACTGTCTTAATTGAGTTTGAACCGGAAGACATTGAAAAATATAGAATCATGGAAGATTGGATCTTTGATTTCAACTATTCAGACTTCAGAGCTCGAATAATAGCCATAGCGCCTTTATACAAGCCACTGACAGAAAGTGGTATAGAATTGGGAGAACAACCCCTCTACTGGGTTAG
The DNA here is from genome assembly GCA_024638525.1 of Bacteroidota bacterium. Classification (GTDB taxonomy): domain Bacteria; phylum Bacteroidota; class Bacteroidia; order NS11-12g; family UBA9320; genus JAHEKB01. Next base: position 1,011 of record JAHEKB010000024.1, on the reverse strand, counting down.
AATGGACGATTTAAGGCCATTACTCGCACAGCAAGAAACCTTCAACGCAATGAACGATGCTGCACGACTGAGTTTTGATCACTTCTTCCAAATGCGACAATTCAATAGTTATATTGTTAAAGAAAGCAATATGTACGACATGGATATCAAGTACTTTGAAGAATTCAGAGATGATGGAGTGGAAGCATTGTTAGAAAGCGATCGCATCAAAAACGATTTATTTATCCTAGAACACGATCTCTGGGAATACTAATAGAATTAGATTCAAATTAAAAAAAGGCACCATCCAAGATGAGTGCCTTTTTTAGTGACTAGATTTTAGTGACTAGATTTTAGTGACTAGATTTTAGTGACTAGATTTTAGTGACTAGATTTTAGTGACTAGATAATTAGTAATTCGTGCTAATTCACAATTAATTTCAACTTGTCCTTTTTAGTTTATTAAGGCTGGTGTTAATACTACTATTTAACATTTTAAGCAGTTCGGTATTTAGAAACATAAGTTGATCCAACGAAGTTTGAGCATGGCCTGATTTTAAGATGACAATGAACCAGTACTTAGTTTCATTACACTCTTTTCTCGCTATCCTCAATTTATGGATAAAATCGTTTTGGCTCTCAGCGAATTGTGCCTCGCTTATCAGTGCTCCTGTTGCCGTTCCGGATTTTAATAATTGATTAATAATAGAATAATGAATATGTCGATTGTGCTTTATCCATTGCAACAAGTTTACAGAAAATTGGATGCTTTTAGTAAGTAAAATACTTGACATATTGCAACATAACCCCACTGCATTACAGTTATTAAAACTAATGCACGAGCTTGTCTATAATATGTCTAACCGAAAATGACTGAGACAGTTATTCCTTGTAAGAAAGGGAAGTAGATGTTAGTTACTAGTTGATAGTTACTAGTTACTAGTTACTAGTTACTAGTCTCCAGTCTCTAATCACTAGTCACTAATGACTTGTATCTAATCACTAGTCTCTAATCACTAGTAACTAATGACT
>JAHEKB010000023.1 GCA_024638525.1 Bacteroidota bacterium | reverse complement strand
GGTCACCCAGAGTAATTGAATAAAAATGGCAACCCGATTGTGGTATACAATGCCAAATGTTCTCTTTAGGCTATTCTTGGAGTAATGTAATAACATAGTGGTCTAACAATTTGGCTAATTAATGGTTGGTCGCTTGGAGATCTTCAAGTATAGTATTTACTGCTTCTGGATTGAGCAAAGTAGAAATATCTCCAAACTCCGATCTCTCCCCCGCTGCTATTTTACGCAAGATACGTCTCATAATCTTGCCACTGCGCGTTTTTGGCAACGCTCCTACCAGTAATATCTGCTCCGGTTTAGCTATTGGTCCGATTTGTTGAGAAACAAGGTTTAATACTTCTGATCTAAAGTCTTCTATATTATCCGGAGGTTCATCACATTGAACAAATGCAAATATGGCGTTGCCTTTTATTGAATGAGGATAGCCGACAACTGCAGCTTCTGCCACCAAAGGATGTTCATCAATGGCATTCTCAATTTCCGCGGTTCCCAAATTGTGACCGCTCACTATGACAACATCATCAACCCTACCGGTGATTCTATAGTACCCTTCTGCATCCCTGCGACTCCCATCCCCAGTAAAGTACATCGAAGGGTATTCGGAGAAATAGGTCTCAACATACCTTTGGTGATCACCATATATTGTCCGAGCCATGCCCGGCCAAGGATGCTTTATACAAAGACGACCTTCAGCTCCCATTCCGTTGATCTCATTTCCTTCATTATCCATCAAGCAAGCTTGTACCCCAGGAAGCGGTAAACCTGCATAGGTCGGTTTCAATGGAGTAATTCCTGAAATAGGAGAAATCATCATGCCTCCCGTTTCTGTTTGCCACCAACTATCAACTATCGGGCATCTGCCCTTGCCAATATTCTCGCTGTACCAATTCCAGGCTTCCTCATTGATTGGTTCTCCAACTGTACCTAAGGTTTTAAGTGAAGATAGGTCGTGTGAGTGAACGAGCTCCATATCGCATTGCGCTAAAGCCCGGATTGCGGTCGGAGCTGTATAGAAAATATTCACCTTGTACTTATCAACTATATCCCAAAACCGCCCCAAATCAGGATATGAAGGAACCCCTTCAAACATCAAACTTGTAGCTCCCGCCGATAAAGGACCGTAGAGTATATAGGAATGACCGGTGATCCAACCTATGTCTGCTGTGCACCAATAAACATCTCCTTCTTCATATTGAAAAACCGTGCTGAAAGTATAACCCGCATAAACCATATAGCCAGCGGTGCTGTGAACCATCCCTTTGGGCTTGCCCGTTGAACCTGAGGTATAGAGAATAAATAATGGATCTTCTGCATCCATACTTTCCGGAGGGCATATATCTGTCATGGATTCAATGGCATCCGACCACCACAGATCCCTCCCTTCTTTCATCCTCACATCCGTTCCGGTCCTCCTCTTTACCACCACACTTTCTATGCTCGGACAATTCTCCAATGCGTCATCTGCAATGGCCTTCAGTGCCGTAATTTTAGCACCGCGAAAACCCCCATCTGCAGTTATCAAAAGCTTACACGAGGCATCATTTATCCTGTCGGCCAGAGATTTTGCACTAAATCCGGCAAAGACCACGGAATGAATTGCACCAATTCGGGCACATGCAAGAACGGCATATGCCAGTTCCGGAATCATAGGCATATAAAGGCAGACCCTGTCACCCTTTTTCACTCCCAAAGACTTCAGCATATTGGCTGTTCTGTTCACCTCTTGCGACAACTGTGAATAGCTGATCTCCAATGCTTTTTCTTGGGGATCATTGGGTTCCCAAATAATCGCCGTTTGATCACCTCGAGTTGTGAGATGTCTATCAATACAGTTCTCAGTAATGTTCAGTTTGGCATTGAGAAACCAACGCACATGAGCCTTAGAAAGATCAAATTCACAGACCTGATCCCACTTCTTTTGCCAGACATAGTCGCTTTCGGCGATACTGGACCAAAACGATTCGGGATTGCGAAGGCTGGCATTGTAGGCGTCTTGATAATCACTAAAACTCTTAATATTCGAACTAGTGGACATAGGCCACTAAATTAAAGAAAATGAGACTAGACTGCCTGCTGCAATATGCCTATTAATTCACTTGCTTGGCGAACACCGCTTTCCCTCCAGATCAATTTGCCCTGTTTAAAGACCATCAAAGTTGGCACTCCTTTCACTTGATAGGCGTCTGCCAGTTTAGGATTTCGGTCAACATCGATTTTGAGGATTTTAACATCCTCGCCCATTTCTGACTTCACTTGCTCCAAGATCGGATGCATCATTTTACACGGACCGCACCATTCTGCAGAAAAATCTATAAGCACCGCCTTATTCGATGAAACTATTTCTTTAAAATTTGCCATTTTTCAACTGTTCAAATCACAGGTCAATGTTTAATTAAACCATACGGCTCACATTTCGCCAGCTGCCACCATTATATGCTTCAATTCCATTCTTTCTCAAAATTGAAGCTGCAGAAGCACTTCTCATTCCGCTGGCACAACAAGCGATAACCGGTTTATCCCACTGCTGAATTTTCTTAATACTATTACCGACTTTATCCAATGGAATATTCTTTGAGCCTTTAATGTGGCCTCCTCCAAATTCCGAGGCAGTTCGTACATCAATAATCACAGCACCCTCGTTAATTTTCTCTCGGAGATTATTGCCCCCACCAAATAGTTTCTTTATAAATCCAAACATGGAGCAAATGTGCAACAATAATCAAGTATCATAAGTAATAAAGGTTACTTAAGCAATTTGTCATCAATTCATATATTTGGAGATGGCCTCCACTTTTAAAGAAAAGGTTTATAATCAGTGCACAGCCAAGCTGAACAGCCAAATTACCGAGTTGAGAAATGCTCTTGAGGTCGTGAAGGAATCCATTGCCAATGAAGAAAAGAGTTCTGTAGGCGATAAATTTGAGACAGCGAGAGCCATGGCTCAAAAAGAAATGGAACTCTTGGGTCTTCAGTACCAAAAATCACTGAATGACTTGAAAATTTTGTCTGCGATAAATCCTAAACTCAAATTGGATCATGTGCAACTTGGAAGCTTGGTAAAAGTCAAAGACAAGATGCTGTTTATCGCCATTGCAATGGGTAAGTTGCAGGTGGATGAAACAGCGGTTTTTGTTATCTCTGCCAGCTCTCCAGTTGGTCAAAGTATCCTTGGTAAGTCAGAGGGGTTTGAATTCAAAATGGGAGATAATACGCAATCCATTTTATCCGTGTCTTAGGCATTTGACAAAGCAGGTCCAAACTCTTATATTTGCCTAACGAACGATAGTTATGCTCCAAACTACAGAGAGGAAAAGAGAAATCTTGAGTACTTCGCAGCGCTTATTCAAAGAGAAGGGTTATGCCTCAACATCCGTTAGAGATATTGCCAAGGCGTTGAATATAGAGCCCGCTAGCCTTTATAGCCATATCAAAACCAAGGAAGACATTCTTAAAATAAGCTGTTTCGAAATGGCAGATAAGTTTGCCCTCGCCATAAAAGAGGTTAATGACATCTATTTCAACGCAGAAGAACGTTTGAAGATGGCCATAGAAATGCACGTTCAAATTCTTACTTCAAATTTAGACGCAGCAGTGGTATTTATTAGAGATTGGCGAAATCTTAGCCCTGAAGCGCGTTCAGAATTCGTTGAAAAAAGAAATGCATACGAAGAAGGTATTCGCCAGATAATTAGAGAGGGAATTGATGAAGGAAACTTTCAAGAAACAGACATAAAGATTGCCGCTTTGGCCATACTTTCCAGCGTAAATTGGATAGTGGAATGGTACAAAGTTGACGGAGATCTCGACGCGAAATCCTTAGCGGAAAAACTCTGCTCATTTATACTTACTGGCCTTAAAGCGGGTAAGCCAACACAGCACTTTTAAAAAGAAAATATGTACGGAAACGCTTATATAGACCCCAATGACAAAATAGATTCTCAAGAAGAGAGTCAAGAGAAGTTAGACGCTTTTGAAGCAAGAATTGCCGCAGGAGACAAGATTGAACCCAATGATTGGATGCCAGACCTTTATCGCAAGCAATTGATCAGAATGATAGAACAACATGCTCATTCTGAGATTATAGGTGCATTGCCAGAGGGAACTTGGATTACCAGAGCCCCTGGCTTTAGGCGAAAACTGGCTTTAATGGCTAAAGTTCAAGATGAAGTGGGGCATGCACAATTGCTTTATTCGGCTGCTGAAACACTTGGCAAGAGCAGAGAAGCCATGATCAATGATCTCATCACGGGAAAGTCAAAGTATAGCAATGTTTTTAATTATCCTGCATTGACTTGGGCAGACAGTGCGATTATAGCATGGCTGATTGATGCCGGCGCCATCGTAAATCAATTGGCCAATAGCAAAGGGAGCTACGGCCCTTATTGTCGGGCATTGGAGCGCATTTGTTATGAAGAGAGTTTTCATCTAAAATACGGACACGACAATGTAGTTCACCTAGCAACGGGTACGGCTAAACAACGTCAAATGGTTCAAGAGGCCTTGACAAGATGGTGGCCACCAATCATGCATTTCTTTGGACCTTCGGACAAGGAATCAGTTCACACAGAGACACTTATGAAGTGGAAGGTGAAGATGATGAGCAATGATGCCATGCGTCAGCAATACTTAGACATGTATGTACCCAAAATCTGGGACCTTGGGCTAGTACTTCCTGACCCCAATCTAAAAAAGAACCAAGAAAGTGGGCTTTGGGAGTATACTGAACCCGATTGGGAAGAATTCAAAAGAGTCATAAACGGAGATGGACCGTGCAATGCAGAACGACTAGCTGTGCGTAGAATGGCCGAAGAAAAAGGACGCTGGGTAAGGCGTGCTATACTAGGCGAAGAGGCAGCATATGTGATTCCATTTGCTTAAATTTGGGAAACCCCGCCTATGAGAATCGTCCTTATTTTGCTCTCTCTTCAGATGTCACTATCGGGTATTTGTCAAATTCCCAATGGTGGATTTGACAATTGGAGCAACTTGAGTTCGCCCAATTTAGAAGTTTGGGATCAGATTGGTAATGTATATCGGTCTATTGACGCTGTCTCGGGTAATCATTCTGTAAGGCTTGAAAATAATGGGAATTTGGGAACCTTCGGCGCTATAGCCAATGTGGACCTAGAAGACAATCTCAAAGGTGGACAAGCGTATGATGAAATCCCTCTGGTTATGTCTTTTTGGTGCAAATACGATATCGCTTCGGGTGATGTGGCAAAAGTTTATGCCATATTTAAGGCACAAGGGCAAGCTTTAGGGACGGTCGATTTTACTATTTCAGGCAATTCTGCAGACACCTTTGTCAACTTCAAGTTTCCTATCCAATGGGCTACGCAGATTACACCAGATACAGTAATTGTGGTCGCAGCATCTACCGACCTAGTCAATCCAAGTGTAAATGGAGATGGTTATCTCATTCTCGATCACGTTGAATTCAAGACGTTTAGCACATTGCATGATTCTGTGGAGAACCATGATTTTGAAGACTGGACTGAATTAGATATTCCATACCCTACCGATTGGTTTACCTCAGACGTATACCTTAAGCAGGAGTTTAATTTCCCTTTCTATCTCGAATCCGTGACCAAGGCAAATGATATACAATCCGGAACCGGCTCATTAAAACTCAAAAATGTTGAGTTTGATGGCAAGCCATTCCCTGGCATGGCATTGAGCGGTTCGAGTTTAAAGGCCTTGACTGGACCTACCTTTCTCACCACCAGACGATGGAAATACATTCATGGTTTGTATATGTATGACCCCGACAGCACTGACGTGGCTAGCGTTTTAGCTGCATTCTATAAAAATGGAACATTGATTGGACTGGCGCAGCAAGACTTTGACAGTGTGCGGTTGGGAAGCTATCAATATTTCTCCCAAGCGATACAATACTTTTCTGCTGATGTTCCCGACAGTGCCTCTATTGTCATAACCAGTGCCAATCCTGAAGAACCCTTAGGAGAAAGTTCGACATTGTGGATAGACAATCTATCTTTTAGCGATCACACAGCACAGATTGATGATTTTGCAGTGTCAAAGCTGAAATTTTACCCCAATCCTACTTCGGGATTACTGCATGTGGAACATCATGGAAATACTCAATTAGAATATGAAATTACTGACCTCTTTGGGCATAGTTTAATCAGAACTAGAGATTCAGAAATAGACCTTGGATCATTGCCCAATTCAGTCTATCTACTACATATATGGGAAGGAAATTATCGTTCAACTTTTAAGATCATGAAGCTATGAAAAAGACCTTACTCCTTTTAGTATTTATATCCTTTTGTGCTGGCCTACAGGCTCAAAATATTCCAAATGGGGATTTTGAGAATTGGACGAGACACAATGACTATCGATTAAACAACTATTACAGCTATCCATATAATGTCAGCCGAACTACAGAAAGAATGGAAGGGAAATACGCCCTTAAACTCCAAAATACAGTATCTGAAGATGGCATTATCAAAAGGCGTGGCTTTGTTCAGAACGTCAGTGGTTCACTGGGGCTAACCGGATTCGATTTCCACGATGATGTTCTTTCATTGGTCTTCTTCGCAAAATACGATTTAGCCCTTGGAGACACTGCAAGAATATATGTTCGTTTTAGAGATCAAGGAACGACCAAAGGCTATGTTGATTTTTATATGTGGGGGAGCAGCGAGGGCAATTTCAACAGGCATAGTGTGCCCATATTTTGGTATGGGTCAAGAACTCCAACTACGGCTGAGGTTTACATCTATTCCAATATACACAACGATATTGATGGGAACGGATACATAATTGTAGACGATGTGCATTTTGATAACATTGGCAACAGAGCTACGGACATATTGGATCACGGATTTGAAGATTGGACCAATATAGGAGTTGAGCACCCATTAAGCTGGAGGTCATTGGATTTACTGGTCTATGACAGCTACAATTACTATCTTCCTGAGGATGCAGTGGTGCGTTCTGAGGATGCCCATTCTGGTTCTTACTCACTCCGAGTTGGAAATTATCTCAATACCACTCCGAGAACCAGCTATGCCTATATAGGAACGGAGAACAACGATCACTACACGCCTGCTTTCAAGGTATATAAACGATACAAATACCTTCAAGGTTATTATAAGTACTTCAGTACAGACACCGATTCGGGAAGGCTTGATTTTAGAACTTTTAGAAATGGCGCTCAGTTCTCTTATGGTAGAAAAAACTTTAGACCTACCAGTGATTGGACCTTCTTCTCAGTTCCGATCAATTATTACAATGACAGCATGCCAGACAGCGCAGCTATCATTGCCTATTCAACAACTGGAACCGTGCAGAGCGAGGAGTCTTACCTGCTCTTAGATGATTTAGACCTTGTCATGGAAGCCTTGTCTGTTAAAGACCATCCCGAAGTAGGCGATATCGCCTTTTTCCCAAATCCCACGATTAACAGAATGACCTTGGAGACCAAAGAGGAATACACAGTGAGACTAGTGGACTTGAGTGGGCGCTTAATTAAAGAATATCAATTCATCGCAGGTAGGCACACTTTGGATCTAAGCGACCTAAATGCGGGCACATATATACTCAGTTTTGAAAACCAAAATAAACAATGGAAAAGCAAGATAGTGAAACAATAATCTCCTTAGACCCAAGAATCAGTAGGGCAAAGATTAACTATGATGGAATCAGTCCCTTAGAATCACTGGACCAATTCCAAACCTATGAGGTCTTTCACCAAATGAAAAGGGGTACACAACATGTGCACGTTGGTATAGTGCATGCTCCCAATCCTGAAATGGCCCTTCTCTACGCCAAAGAACAATATGCCAGGAGAGGGCAGACCTCTAATATTTGGGTAGTTCCTTCCATTTCTGTTTTTGCCACTGCTTACGAGGATTCTGACATCTTCGATACCACGCCTGAGAAAATTCACCGCGATCCCGCAAGCTATAAAGTGATGGATCGCATACAAGCCTATAAAGAAAAACAAGCACAGTAATGAATTCCATAGAAGCCTTAAAAGACCTATTGTATAAAATGGCAGATGATCAATTGATTATTGGCCACAGAAACAGTGAATGGACCGGGATTGGTCCATTGTTGGAAGAGGATATTGCATTCTCTTCAATGGCCCAAGATAAATTGGGTCAAAGCGAACATTTGTACAACTTGCTGAACCAATTGGGAGAAGCCGATGCCGACACTGTTGCCTTTACCAGAAATGCACCGCAATTTCACAATTGTCAGTTTGTCGAACTTCCAATAGGGGAATACGACTTTTCTCTTATTAGACATCTCTTATTTGACTATGCTGAATTGCTTCGATTTGAAAGCTTACAAAACAGCAGCTATCAACCTCTCGCACAAGTTGCCAAGAAATTCTTTGGAGAAATCAAGTATCATTTCATGCATGCTTCCACTTGGGTTCGCCAATTGGGTACAGGGAATGAAGAAAGTAGTCAGCGAATGCAATTGGCTTTGGATCAAGCTTGGGACTATGGCCTAGGAATTTTTGAGCAGGGCCCAGCCGAAGAGGTTTTGATCTCTGAAGGTATATTCATCGGAGAATCAGAATTGCAGGCAAAGTGGTATAAAGGTCTACAGCCTATTCTAGAAGAAGCCAAGCTTAAAATTCCCGCTAAAGATCAATGGAGCCCTATAATAGGTGGAAGAAGGGGTGAACATACCAAGCACCTACAACCGCTTCTGGATGAGATGACCGAAGTGTACAGTATAGATCCCACCGCAGATTGGTAAGATGAACCAAGAGGAAATACGAAACATACTTAAAGAGGTAAAGGATCCCGAAATCCCTACTATCTCCATTGTCGACCTTGGCATAGTTACAGGAATAAAGCTTAATGGGGAAGATGTACATATTACCTTGACTCCAACCTTTGCCGGTTGTCCAGCGCTTAAATTAATGGAGAATATGGTAAAGGATAGGCTTGATCTTGTTGAGGAAATTGGGCAAGTAAGCGTGGAAACTAGCTTTGAAACGACTTGGACTACGGACATGATCAGCGAAGAAGGAAGAAAAGCAATTCAACAACACGGATTAGCTCCACCTAAGCGAAACTGCTCTAATATAAGCATGGAGGTATTAGAAGATACTGCCTGCCCTTATTGCGGGAGTGACGATACATCACTGAAATCTCCATTTGGACCAACCTTGTGTAGAAGCCTGCATTATTGCAATAATTGCCGTCAAGCATTTGAGGGTTTTAAACCCGTTGGATAACTCATTACTATTCCCCTGAAAAGCTATTAATGGCTTCCGCTATATTATCCGCTAATTGCTGTCTACCTACCTGATCATAGTGTTCTGTTGTCCAATTTTGATCTGTGTAATGTGCTCCATCCACCGCTTCTAAATTATCAACCACCAAGGCTCCCATTCTAGTGTATCTGTTCACTAAGAGGTCGCGGTTACTTCGCATGAGCCAAACAAGGTTTTCACCTACTAGACTATCCGCATATTCTGTATTCTCAGCTAGAAGGTTAAAGACAAGATTCAACTTCTTTTCTTTACAAATTCTCACAATCTCATCCAATTGTTCAATCCTTGGATTGGTGCTAGTATCAATCTGAAAGGCATATGCTTTAATGTAATGATCAGCCAGTGTTCGTTTTTCCATATCCTCTATTCCCGCAGAATCTACAAACTTTGGAAGTTCGCACCACCTTTTTATAGTTGGCGCCGGAAATTCATATTTGTCTGAGTACAAGCTGTCGTAAGTCCAACTCTGCCACATGGCTTTGTCCCTCTCCTCTGCACTGGCATTGTCATAGTGATTAAGTGTGAGTAGAACTCTATTCAATAAAGGAGGACAGTTCTCAAAAAGCCTCGCTTCTTTTTGCAATGCTGTCTCAATTGGAGCATGAATAGTAGCTTGATTGAGTGTCCTTAAATTTAGTGTGACGATTACCGTTTTTAATTTTGGAGAATTCAAACGAGCTATCAGAGGTCTGTAAATCCCAGCATGATAGGCTCCCTTATTTAAGGTAGATACTGACTGCTCCAGTTGAAGATCTATTAATTGACTAATGCTGTAATCATGCGTGTCTTCGGGATGTATTGAAAAATTAGAACTCTCCCCAAAATAGACGATATCAGAACTGTCCTGCCGTTCTAAAAGCTCTTGAAGTACATGAGCATCATACTTGACAAGGTCTTTGGCCCACCAGACCTTGAGGTAGACCCAATTCATCAAGCATACAAACACAAACACTATACTCAATCTGCTCAAAAAATAAAATATGTTGTTTCTAGATGTCAAAACTGGAAGTAAATGAAGGGGTGATTCACTGCTCCTGCAAACAACAGAATCATAGCCAAGAGAAGAATATAGACCAACCACCTAAGCCACACCTTCCTATGGCCTATCCAACGGTCGAACCTGTTATTGTATAAAGCAAATTCAAAGAATATGAAGACAATAGTAATTAATAAGAATCCATGATTGAAATTCAAACTTTCAACTCCGCTATTGCTGAGAAAAGCATTCCAAATATATTGAACTGCTTCTATATTGTTTGCTCTAAAAAACACCCATGCTATGCAGACAAAAAAGAAAGTAAAAAACCATCCCGTTCCTCTCATTAGAACCGGAGGCAGCGCCAAATGCTTGAATAGCCGTTCTGCCAAATAGAGCAATGCATGTATGCTTCCCCAAATGATAAAGGTCCATTCCGCCCCATGCCAAAATCCACTTATGGCAAAGACCAGTAAAATATTGATGAGCCAGCGTAATTTATTTACCCTATTCCCTCCCAGCGGAATGTATAAGTAATCTCGGAACCAGGTGCTCAATGAAATATGCCATCTAGACCAAAACTCTGAAATAGAACGACTTAGGTAGGGGTTCTTAAAATTATCAATCAGTCTGATACCGAGTAATAAGGCACTCCCCTGAGCAATAAGAGAGTAACCAGCGAAATCGCCATATATCTGGAATCCAAACAGAAAGGTTCCCAGAATAATATTCCAGCGAGAATACATCTCGGGATTAGCATAAACGGGATCGACTGTTTGAGCTAAATTATCAGCAAGGCAGAGTTTGAGAAAGAATCCAAAGAGAATAAGCCTTAAGCCATTCTTTAAATTATTGCTGTCAAGCAACTGATCTCCATTGAGTTGAGGTCTAAGCCGGCTAAAGCGCTCAATCGGTCCCGCTACCAGTTGAGGGAAAAAACAGACAAAGAGGGCAAACTTCCCTAGGTGTTTTTCAGCTTTTATCTTACCCCAGTACACATCGAGGGTATAGCTCATGGTCTGAAAGGTGTAAAATGAAATACCGACCGGAATAATTAAGTAAAGAGCGTATTGCAACTCGCCTATCATAGGATTTTCCGCCGCTTTAATGCTGAGATGCATCAGTTCTTTGGGGGGCAAGAAGAGCTTTAAGTATTTGAACAGAAAGAGTATCCCCAGATTTGTCCCTATACTGGCTGACAGCCACAGCCTCTTGGCCAAATTACCCTTGGACGCAGCAATTTGATTAGATGCAAGGTAGTCGACCAATGTCGAGATTAAGATCAATGCCAAGTACTCTATTTTCCAATAGGCGTAAAAAAAGTAACTCGCTGATAAGAGCAAAAGCCACCTATACTTCTTGGGCAATAGGTAAAACCCAATGACCACTATGGGTAAAAAAATGAGGTAGCTGACGGAATTGAATAGCACTAAGACTTATTTTGCTGAAGCAAAAATAAACCGCTTTGCGACCTCTCCTATTTCTACTGATTATTTTGAGCGCCAGCCCAATGTTCGCTCAAGACAGTGCTATGGACAGCATTAAAAATGCTATGAAGGAAAAACCTCGCTTTGTATTGAGTTTTCACAATCGAAACACCTTTGTCAAAGCTGATGAGGTAAAGCTATACGGACTGCAAGCGGGACTGGATTACAGTGAACACATCAAATTTTTTATTGCCCTCTACGGATTTAGTAATGAAAGTAAAAAATGGTTGGTGAACAGCGAGGTATTTGAAGCTGATTCGGTGCTTAAAGCAACTAGCCTCAGCTATATAAGTTTTGGAGTTGAACACAGTTTTTATCAAAAGGGACGATTGACCTTGAGAACTCCTGTGCAGATAGGAATAGGCTCAGTTACCAATGATCATTTTAGCGATGGCGAGCTGCTGCTCAGGGATATGGATGTTGTTATACCTATAGAAAGCGGTATAAATGCCTATTTTAAACTCATAGATTGGTTGATCTTAAAGTCTGGTGTTGGGTATAGGATTAATCTCGGAAATTCAGAAGTGTTGAAAATGAGCTCTCCTTATTATAATTTAGGAATTTCAATCGCTGTAATTCCCCTATATCATCGAGTGTTTAATATGGATAAAGAATAACCAGAGCCCGTTCTACTCAAGGACCCCAGAATCGCGTTGTTCTTCTAATAGATGATCTACTATATTGGCAATGTCCTTGGCAGCGATTTTTTTGAATTTGATCTTTTTATCATTGTCTAAGACATAAATCTGAGGAGTACTAATAATGTTATAGTCCTTTCTAAAATCATCCTCACCAAAGGCATTAGCTACATTTAAAAAGTTCATTTCATTTTCTCGGATATAGTCCTTCCATCCTTGCCAATTCCCTTGCGTGTACACTGCGTAGATGAATACTTCTTCTTTATTGCAGCTATCGTAGTATTGCTTGATAATAGGCATCTCTTTTTTACAATGTCCGCAGTCAATGTCCCAAAAAACTACTACGGTTACCGGTGTCTTTACTGCATGTAATTGGTACCTCCTGCTGAAAGTAGAATCGGGCATTATCATGTCTGGAGCTACAAGATCGCAGAGAGTTGGCCCCATTTTATCGCTTTGTTCGCACATATCAGCTCTCAAAGTTGAGTCTGCCCAAAATGCCCTTCCATTGCAGTAATAATTCTTAGTTATGTGGTGCAACGCCTTGTCAAAACACATATACTTTGACTTCTGAAAATAAGTAAGCAAAAAGTGTATGGTGTATTTGAATTGTTCAGGGCTTCCTTCTGCCTCCATTCTATTGATCAGCTGATCAGCTAACATTATTGACGTATCTGCGATAGGCGGGACATAGTCATCAAAATACTCTTTTAGTTTAGCATGGAATATTGGGGTTCTAACCAAACCGTCTTCTCCATTATCTATATTATCCCAGAAATGATTGCGCACATACATATAGGCCTCAATGTTGCGCATGGAGTCTGACCATTCTGCTGGGGGATCAGGAATAACCACTTCTTGCATGGCATTGTAAATCTTGGCGATGAAGCTGTTGGGGTAATCTATGATTACTTGTTTCCGACGGTTTTTCACCTGAATCCCAATTTCCCTTAACTCTTCCTGTAATTTCTTTTTATCAGCTTCGTCCTCTTCAGCATCAATGGCTTTTCTCAATGCTCCAGCCGCCCTGCCTTGTTCCGCTGCATATGCATTAAATCCATAGAAAATCTCATTTTCTAAGCTCCCTGTTACCACAGTTTCATCGGGTTCCAATAGTGTATCAGTTTCAAACCTGTAGGTGTTCTGATCTTCGTCTTTAGAAACAACTATTTCGAAATACCTTCGATCTGGCATAACGACTAAGTATATCCCTGACTCCAGTTGCTCATTCCCCTGGAAGTGAAATTCACCATTGATACAGTCAGAAGTGTCTCTAATGTATTGTTTATTGCCAAAATGGTTAGCGAGAATCAGCTCTTCCGCACAGTCAAGTCCATCAATCTTGACAACAATGTCATAGGACTGCGCCATTGAGGTGATACTTGCGATAATGCTAAGTAGGAGTATTAGTGTTTTCTTCATTGCTTAATTTATGAGGCCTACAAAAATAGATGATACCTTTGGTCGGCCATTTGTTGCATTATATGTCAGTAAATACAAAAATGATGCCTAATAAGAACGAATCATTCTTTGAAATGGTTTATCAGGTGGTTAGATTAATACCAAAGGGAAGAGTTAGCTCCTACGGGGCAATTGCAAAATACCTCGGTACTGCCCGTTCCGCTCGCATGGTGGGCTGGGCTATGAATAATGCCCATGCAGTTGAACCAAGGGTTCCAGCACACAGAGTTTTGAACAGACTTGGAATACTAAGTGGCAAAGCACATTTTGGACATCCAAATGAAATGCAAAGACTACTAGAGCTAGAAGGCATCAAAGTAGTGGCAGATCAAGTTCAGGATTTTCCTGAGCTATTCTGGGACCCTATGAAGGAATTAAAGGTTTAAACCGGGAATGTTTGGCAGCAATTCAGACATTTGCTGTTTTGCTTCAGAATCTGCTTTAGCCAGCGCTTCATTTACGGCTTCAACAATCATTTCTTCCACCTCATTCTGCTCACGAATTTTATAAATGCTTTCATTGATAGCAATGGATTGCAATTCTTTTGACCCACTGCAGACGGCTTTGACCATTCCATTTAGGGATTCACCTTCAAATGACTTTGAGGAGAGGCTAGATTTGAACTCCTCGGCTTTTTTTTGTGCTTCTTTAATCTTGTTTAATCCGAACATTTTCAATCTGTGTTGCTAGTTTGGTAATTGCGAATATATCAATGGACAATTAATCTATTCTTGCTAAAAACAACTATATATATTGGTGACATAATACCAATGCTTAATGATCTGTTAATCAACAACTTTCGTCTATCAAATAAAAAAGGGGAAGCGTTTGGCTTCCCCTTACATCTCAAGCATTAGCTAAGTTCATGATTCTTTGATGAACTTGACGATTTTAAAAGTACCGTCTTTTGCATACACATGGGCGTAGTAAAATCCTTTGCTCAATATTGAAATGTCAATATTATGAAGGTCTTTGTCTATTTCTAAGGCCAATGTGCCATCCGAGCTATATATCTTGACTTTCGTAAGTTCCTTATCCGCTGAAGTCACATCAATCTTATTTATGGCAGGTACCGGTGATACATTCGCTCTCCACTCTAAAGGAGTTTCGTCACTTTCAGTTCTCTCGACACTGCTTGAATTGTCCAACTGAAGTGCGGCTCGCTTTGGAGGTTTAACCCCGATATAGATGACGGTATACTTCACTATTTTACAATCGGCATTTCTGTCCGCAATTACCAGTTTTACTTTGTATACACCTCTCTTAGCGTAGCTGTGTCTAATTGCCTTGCCTTTACCGGTGTTCCCATCTCCAAAATCCCAGTAGTAGCTCGCATTGGCTGAAGCATTACTCCTCGCTTTGAACAATACTATATTGCTGCTTTGACGAGTTCTTATTTCAGCCTTTAATTTACATGGCTTAACGATAATCACCTTTTTACATACGCAGACTTTACACTTGGTCTTAGGATTGAATACAATTAAGCAAACTTCGTAGACACCTGGTCTGTCATACTTGTGCTTTTGTCGCTGCCCGCTGGCATCAGATCCATCGCCAAAAGTCCAGAAGAAATGAACATTTTTCTCATTGGATTTGGCCTCTACATAGAGCTTATTCTTGTGAACTTTGAAGTCGAAATCAGCACGCAATTCACATTCTCTCTCTTTCTTCTTAACAACAACACGTTTACAAACTTCCACTTTACAGAGTTTATTTGACGTGGTGCTTTGACTATAGACGGTTAAGCAAACCTTATAGATACCTGGTTTCTTATATGAATGTTTAACTTCATCTCCATAAGCTGTAGTGCCATCTCCAAAGTCCCATACAAATCGAGCTGGTCTCTGATTGGCCTTTGCCAAGAATTTGAAATCGTTTCCATCTTGTCTGTATAGATATTTGGCTTCGAGTTCACAGTCTTTCTGAATTAAGACCTTTTTGCACACTCGAGTAATACACCCGTGCAGCGTATCTTTTACAACAAGACATACCTCATATGCACCGCCTTTGTCATATGTGTGCTTCAACTCTTTTCCCCTCTTTATTGTTCCGTCGCCAAAAGAAAATGCATAAACTGCATGTTTACTGTTCGAGTTTCCAATAACCTTGATGGTCTTACCATCTTGTCTCAGATCAAATTTTGCCTCTAGTCTACTGCAATCAACTATAGTAATTGGTTTACAGACATCCGTTGTACACCTAGTGTTGGTGACACTGTCATAGGCTATTGTTTTAAGACAAACCCTGTAGGTACCGGCAGCCCTAAATGTGTGCGAAATGGATTGACCTCTATAAGTAGAACCATCGCTGATAGTCCAACCAAATACCACAGGCTGTCTGTTAGATCTTGCATGAAGTTTAATGGTTTTAGAGTTTTGATCAATTTTGAATTCAAAATCTGATTTACACTGATTCGTTTGGCCCATTGCCGGGACAAGCATGATTAATAAAAGATTAAGTAGAAGAGTTTTACCTAGTAAAGTTGTCTTCAAATGGCTTAACATATTCATAGCAATTTGTTTTCTTGTTCATTGGTCTGAACAAGGTGACCTAGGTTGCATAAAAAAATAATAAAATTTATCAGTGCCTGTTTTTCTGAGTATTACGTTTGCTACTTTTTGCGCTCAATTACGTAATTAATCAAAGCGATGAGGTATTCCGGGCTTGAATTGCACTCTATTTTGGCTAAACCGTCAAGTGCTTTTTGTTTGAATTCTTCCATGCGCTTTACCCCGTAGTCTAAACCACCAGCATCAATAACAAACTGGACCACCTCTTTTACTTCTGCCTTGGACTTCTTTGGCTTTTTTATCACCCGCAGCCATTTTCTTCTTTCGCTCTTTGAAGCACCCTCCAACGCATATATCAGCGGTAGAGTCATCTTCTTCTCGATGATGTCAATTCCTGTGGGCTTTCCAATATTATTATCGCCGTAGTCAAATAAATCATCCTTTATCTGAAATGCCACTCCAATGTTCATCCCTATTTCAGTAATTTGACGAAGAACATCCTCATCCGTACTGGTACTCATTGCTCCAATCCCACAACAAGAAGCCAACAAACTGGCTGTTTTCTTGCTGATGATATCAAAATACACCTCTTCAGTTATATCTAGCTTTCGTGCTTTCTCCATCTGTAGCAACTCACCCTCACTCATTTGTTCAACAGCACTTGAGAGTATTT
>JAHEKB010000022.1 GCA_024638525.1 Bacteroidota bacterium | reverse complement strand
TCTATCTCACTGGATTCTAAAACAATACCCGCATCATCCATGATGTTTTTATACGTATAGATTGGACACTTACTCCTTAGTGCCATAGCTATAGCATCTGAAGTTCTCGAATCAATCTCCAACTCCTGTTCATTCTGTATGCAGATTAATTTGGCGTAGAAAACTCCTTCTACCAGTTTGTATATGATCACTTCGCGGAGCTCTATCTTGAATTTGTCGAGCAAACTATGCATGAGATCATGGGTTAGAGGTCTATGCGGTTTAATATCCTCTATCACCAGAGCTATGGACTGTGCCTCGTAACTCCCAATAACCACAGGTAACTTTAGTTCACCATCCGATTCACCCAAGATGAGGGTATAGCTGTTCTTCTGAGAGTGTCCCGTTGTCAGCCCAATGATATTTAATTCAATCTTATCTGCCACAACTTATGCCAGGACCTCCTTGGCGCGATTGATCAATTTTGGAACAACCTCAAAGGCATCTCCAACGATGCCATAATCCGCTGCCTTGAAGAAGGGTGCTTCGGGATCAGTATTTACAACACAAATCACCTTGCTTGAACTGACGCCAGCTAAATGCTGTATCGCCCCAGATATTCCAATTGCAATATACAGATTGGGTTTGATGGTAATGCCAGTTTGCCCTACGTGCTCCGAGTGCGGCCTCCATTCCATATCAGATACCGGTTTAGAGCAAGCTGTTGCCGCGCCAATAGTGTCAGCTAATTCCTCAATCATATTCCAATTTTCGGGTCCTTTCAAGCCCCTGCCTGCTGAAACAACCAACTCTGCCTCAGTCAAGGCTATTTTGCCGCTTTGTTTGTGAAGTGCAATTGAGCTGCTGTTATTGTCTGCATCACTTACAGAACTTTCAAAGCTTTCAATATCAGCATCACTACCCATACCTGAAATTTCGTATGAATTGGGAATAAGCGTTAATACCCGCTTGTCTCCTTTAAGCTCAACTTTAGAAAAGGCCTTGTTTGAGAAGCAGGTCTTTTGTACCACGAAGCCATTTGAGGAGTCCGCCATGGAAATCACTCCCGTTGCCAATGCAGAATCTCTCATGACCGCCACAATAGGTGCCATTGACTTTCCGCTATAGGTCTGGCTGATCACCAAAGTGTGAGCACCACAAGCCTCAAGCGCTTCAGCTATCACCTTAGCATATGCTTTTGGGTTGAATCTCTCAAGGCTAGAGGAAGAAATTCTCAATTCTTTGTCGGCACCATATTTTCCCAGATTGACCTGAGTATCTCCGTTAATGGAGATTGCGATACAAGAGGTGCTTAAATTGTTTGCCAATTCCTTGGCATAACTCACGGCTTCAAAACTGGATTTCTTATAGCTGCCACCGTCACTTTCTGCAAATACTGCTACTGCCATCTTTAAAATAATTTCTTTTCGTTGTATAGAATGTCTATCAATTCTTCAGCGTTCTCAGCATCAATCATTCTAACGCCTGATTTAGCGGGAGGCAATTCATATGATTTGTAGCTGGTGTTGTTATATCGGTCTTGTGCCGGAACCACATTCAATGGTTTGCTTCTGGCCTGCATGATTCCCCTCATATTGGGGATCCTAGGCTCACAAAGGTCCTTCTGTGCACTTACCACACAGGGCAATGCTGCACTGAGTTCTTCTCGTCCGCCATCTATATCTCTAGTGGCTTTGACTTCACCGTTTTCAACATCTAACTCCATGACCACATTGATCAGTGGCCAGTCTAGCATGGCGGATACTAATGGTCCAACTTGACCGCCGTTATAATCTATGGATTCTCTTCCTGTCAAGACAAGATCGAAGTCACCGTCTTTTACAACAGAAGAAATTTGCCCAGCTACATACATGCCGTCGTAGGCTTCGCTATCCACTCGGATCGCTTCTTGAGCTCCAATAGCCAATGCTTTGCGAATCACCGCATCACTTGATGCAGGCCCAACGTGAATAACGGTTACGCTTCCACCTTGAGCTTCAGTAATTTCCAGAGCGCGTGTCAATGCGAGCTCGTCATATGGATTAATAATGAATTGAACCCCTTCTGTGTTGAATTTGGTGTCGTTATCTGTGAAGGTAATCTTGGTAGTGGTATCAGGTACCACGCTCATGCAAACTAAAATCTTCATTCAAAAATTTTGTTTTAAAATTGAGGTGCAAAAGTATCATTAATAAGCAAAGTATTTGGCAAATAGTTCGAGAATAGAGCAGATACAAAAGCTTCTGGAGAGTCAGAGCGAAGACCCGTTTCTTCACTATGCATTGGGTATAGAATACGTTGGTGCTTCAAATGACTCCAAAGCGAAAGAGATCTTTGAACAAGTGATGAACAAATTTCCCAAATACCATCCCACCTATTATCATTACGCAAAACTTTTGGAAAGACAAGATGAGATAGACAAAGCCATCGAGATATATGAGGAGGGAATGGCAGTCTGCAAGGAATTAGGCGAACAGCATAGCTTAAGAGAATTGCGTGCTGCTTACGATGAACTTTTATACGATTAATATGAGCTTTAGAGCACAAAACCCCAAATTCAAGGAAACCATCAGAGAAAAGCTAAAGGGTCAGCATTTTATGCACCATATTGGATTTGATCTTACAGACATAAGCGAAGGGATGGTCAAAGGAGAGATGAAGCTCGAGCAAAAACATCTCCAACAATTTGGATTTGTACACGGTGGAGTTACGGCTAGTTTGATGGATATTACCATGGGCTTTGCAGCCTATAGCTTAATGCCGGTAGGCAAAGGAGTGGTTACTGCCAATTTGAGTATTGATTTTCTCAATCCTGGTCTCGGCGACGAACTCCATGCTACAGGAGAGGTAGAAAAGATAGGTTCTAAGTTAGTTTATTGTAAAGCTAGAGTATACAGTTTGGAAAATGGCCAGAGGACACATATAGCTTCTGCCAGAAGTATTATGGCTGTTGTAGAAAAGCCATGATTATCTTTCTAGGTATTTACTTTCAAATCACTGAACAAGCTCTAATTTTGCTAACTAAATGAAGATCGTGATTGCCGGCGCTGGGGAAGTGGGTTACCACTTGGCCAAACTCTTGACCAAAGAGGCGCACAGCATTGTCTTAATAGACACCAACAGCAAAATCTTAAAGAGGGCTGAAACGGAAATGGACTTGCTTGCCGTCACCGGCAGTGCTTATTCTGTAGTAATTTTAGACAAGATTGGCATGGATGATACTGATCTTCTCATAGCTGTTACTTCGTCAGAAACCGTTAATCTCACTGTGGCAACACTGGGCAAGCAACTCGGAGCTAAACGAACCGTTGCACGGGTAAATAATGCTGAATTCGTCAAACTCAAAGACCGTTTAAATCTCCAAAACATGGGGATAGACATGATTATTTCACCAGAAGAATTGGCTTCTCATGAGATCATTCGTCTTTTGCGAAGATCTTCCTTCACCGATGCCTTTGATTTTGAATTTGGTAAATTGACCTTGTTGGGAACCTATATTTCAGAGCATTCCAGCTTATTGGATGAAAGCATGGAGCATTTGTCAGAGCGATCGAATAACAAGCATTTTACCCCAATTGCCATCCATAGAAACCACGGAACCATTATTCCACAAGCAGAAGATGTTTTTTCATTGAACGATCACGTTTTTTTTCTGTGTCTTCCAGAAGGAGTGGATGAATTAAGGGATCTATTTGGCTCTAAGAGACTGGAAATCAAGAATGTGATGATCATGGGTGGTGGTAATGTGGGCTTTAATGCAGCAAGGAAATTAGGAAGAAGAAAGAATGTCAAGATCATTGAATCGGACAGTGAACGTTGCTTTGAATTAGCGGATAAACTGCCTGATGTTTTGGTAATCAATGACGATGGTCACGACGTCAATCTCTTGGAAGAAGAGAACATAGAGAAAATGGATGCCTTTATAGCCGTGACGGGGAACTCTGAAACTAATATCATGAGTTGCTTAGTAGCCAAGAATCACGGGGTAAAGAAGACCATAGCCATGGTGGAGAATATGGATTATATCCACTTATCTCAGAACATTGGAATAGATACTTTAATCAATAAAAAGCTTTTGGCAGCCAACAGTATTTTTCGGTATGTCAGGCAAGCACATGTCGTAAACATTGCTGGTTTACACGGAGTGGATGCAGAAGTGCTAGAAGTATTGGCCGTAGAAGGATCCAAGGTCACCCGTAAACCGATAGGAAAATTGAAACTGCCAGAGCACGCAAAGATAGGCGGTGTAATCAGGAAAGATAAATCTTGGATTGCAGAAGAAGATTTTCAGATTATGCCCGAAGACAAGGTAGTGGTGTTCGCAATTCCTTCTGCCATTAAGAAGACCTTAGAATACTTTAAATAGTGAAGTATAAAGCCATAATTCATGTTCTGGCAACCCTGATGTTGCTCAATGGCGTATTCATGGCATTTTGCCTACCCGTCAGTTGGTTTTATGGAGGAGATGATTTCTATGCTCTTCTCATGTCTTCTGTGCTATCAGCAAATTTTGGCTTGATCATTATGTTTTTAAGCCGAAAATCAGCGCGAGAAGTAGGCAGGAGGGAGGGCTACATTATAGTAACTATGGGTTGGCTGGTATTGGCTATCACGGGTTCCTTGCCCTTTCTCATCAGCGGTGTGATCTCCAATGTGCCATCTGCCATCTTTGAAACCCTTTCGGGCTATACAACCACCGGCGCATCCATCATCAACGACATAGAAGCGCTTCCACAAGGTTTGTTGCTTTGGAGAAGTATGACCCAATGGATTGGAGGCATGGGAATCATTGTCTTAACCGTTGCCATATTGCCCATGTTCGGCGTAGGTGGTATGCAAATGTTTATGGCTGAATCTCCTGGCCCTTCCAACGACAAGCTTCATCCCAAAATAACCGATACGGCAAAGAGGCTATGGGCCATTTATGTTTTCCTGACTGGGCTTGAAGTAATTTGTTTAAAGGGAGCTGGAATGAGTTGGTTAGATGCGATCAATCACTCCTTTACCACCATGTCAACTGGAGGATTTTCCACGAGAAACATGAGCATCGCTGCCTTTCAGTCGCCGGCCATAGAGTACATCATTTCTGTATTTATGATCTTTGGAGGAATCAACTTCAGTATCATATATTTCATGATGAAAGGCCTGTTTAAAAAGGTCATTGCCAATGAAGAATTTAGGGTGTACAGCTTGCTCATTGTCGCTTTTAGCCTTTCTATAGGGGTAATACTGTTTTTAAATGGTCACGGTAGTTTTGAAGAAAGCTTTAGAAAGAGCTTGTTTCAAGTGGTGTCCATTCTCACAACGACCGGCTATGCTACTGCGAATTATGCCACTTGGACCACTTTGGCACTGATGCTGATCATCTTATTGATGTTTACAGGAGGTTCTGCGGGTTCTACGGCAGGAGGAGTAAAAATTGTGAGGCACATTATCATATTAAAAAACGGCTACGCAGAATTCAAGCGTTTACTGCATCCCAGAGGAATATTGCCAGTGCGTTATAATGGTCATGCTGTCGGGCAAAACATCGTGTATAATATTCTCGCCTTCTTCTTCATATACCTCTTCACTTTCGTTGTGGCGTGCGCTGTTATAAGCGGCTTTGGCTACGACTTATTGACCAGTGCTGGCGCAGCGATAGCATGTCTAGGAAATATTGGTCCAGGGATTGGAGGTGTAGATCCCTCCAACAATTTCTCCTTTTTTGGACAAGGAGAACAGCTTTTCCTTGCCTTTTTAATGCTATTGGGAAGACTGGAACTCTTTACAGTCCTTATGCTGTTTGTTCCTGCTTTTTGGAAAAAGATGTAATCACTTCAATTTCAATCCACTCTCAGTAATCTCTATCAATTTTTGCTTATAGAGTTGACCTGCGGCTCTCTTAAAGGCCTTTTTACTCATACCCAGCCTTGATTTGATGGCTTCGGGACTGCTTTTATCGTGGAGCGCTAAGACCCCGTCATTATCCTGTATAGCCTTTAATAAATTAGAACTGGCCTGCTCAAGACCACTGCTCCCCAAGGCTTGCAAACTCAAATCCAGCTTTCCATCGGGTCTGCACTTTTTGACAAAAGCCTTGACGCTCTCATCGGTTTTGATATCACCAAAAACTTCATTTTTATAGAGTATGCCTGAGAATCGTTGGTTTACTATGCATTTATAGCCGAGTGGGCTTACGCCCCATATCATGATTTCAACTTCTTCTTTTTCTTCGATTTCAGCTTTGTGAAGCTTCAAATGCCTGTGGATACGCTGGCTGGCCACCAAACGTTCAGATTTCGAGTCTAAGTAGAGGTATACCAATACCTTCTGGCCTTCTTCCAACTCGCCTTTTTGCTCCCTGAAAGGCAATAGAACATCTTTCTGTATACCCAAGTCTAGAAAGGCGCCAGCAGAACTCATTTGGTTTATTTCTAAGAAACCAAATTGCCCGATCGTAAGATGAGGCTTTAAGGTGGTGGCAATTGGCCTTCCTTCATTGTCTTTGTAAATAAAAACCTTGATGTAATCGTCTATTTTGTGATCGTCCAGCAGATATTTACCCGGTAGAAGTACACTTTCTTCCGCTTCGTCCATTAGAAATGCCCCCGGTCCGCTTATGCGGTCTATTCTTAAAGTATTAAAATCACCAATTTGCATCAAGCCGCAAAACTAGTGGATTATACAGTCTGTTGAACAAGCCTTTTATTTGCGTGTTATAATTCTATGCAACGACAGCTCAAACATCGAATTCATGCATTTAAAGTAAATATGGGAGGGATTTTACTGGATCAAGCCCTGCCATCTACCGGCGTAGAGAATATTGACCCCTTTTTACTGTTGCATCATGCAAAAGCGTTATTGCCAGCGGGAGGCGATCCTAGGGATCATGGAGTAGGCCCACATCCACATCGCGGCTTTAGCCCAGTCACTTTTGTGATTAAGGGAACGGTCAGGCATCAAGATTCCAGAGGGAATATTGCCGAAGTCTCAGACGGAGGAGTGCAATGGATGCACAGTGGTATGGGGATAATTCACAGCGAAAGGCCATCGCGCTCGTATTTGGAAAAGGGTGGAGAATACGAAATTATTCAAGTCTGGATAAACTCACCTGCGTCTTCCAAGAGAAAACAACCTTCGTATAAACCACTGAATTCCAGTGATATCCCAAGCATTTCCATGTCAAAAGGGGGTGCTTTAAAACTCATATCCGGAACCTTTGAAGATGAAACAGGTCCTATACAAACTGAAAGCCCAATGCAAGTCTTTTGGCTAAATGCTAAGAAAGATGAGAGTGTAATTTTTAAAGCTTCGGAACACTATAATACAGTAATTTACATCATTGAAGGAGGTCTAGAACTAGAGTCAGGGGATCGACACTTCAGCAAAGAGCTATTGTCCTTTGATCATAGTGCAGATAGCTTGAATCTGAGTTTTACCGCAGATACGCAATTGATCTATCTGGCAGGGCAACCCATAGAAGAAAAAATCGTAAGTCACGGCCCCTATGTCATGAATTCTGAAACAGAGATCATGGAGGCCATGCGTGATTATCAAATGGGTAAAATGGGGATACTTGTAGAAGAATTCAATTGATGCCGTCTATACTTTACGTGAAAATACTAATTCCAGTTCTGTTCGTCGCATTTTTTTCGGCTTGCTCTCAACTTGGCAAAGAATTACCAGACTTTGAGTATGAAAGCTTAGAAGGTGAAGTTTATAACAATTCGAGCATTGAGTCTAAAGTCGTTATTGTCAATGTTTGGGCCACTTGGTGCGGAAGCTGTATAGCTGAAATACCCGACTTAAACCGCTTGCTAGAAAAGTATCAAGATCATGAAGAAGTCGTTTTTTTAGCCTTCTCTGATGAACCCTATGGGGTAGTTAAACCTTTATTAGATAAATATCCTTTCAACTACACACAATTTACCATGGCTGAAAAATTTACATCTGCAATTCAATCTAGATGGGTTAAGACCTATCCGCAAAACCTGATTGTAGACCAAGGCGGAAAAATAGTATTTGAAGTTTCGGATGCTTCTGAGGATATTTATCGCGCCCTAGACCAAAAGATTGGTGAACTTTTGACCCTATGAATCTGATTAAAATTCTCCATCACTGCGAGCCTGCACACAAGCTCAACATTTCAGATTCCATAGATTTGGTAAACCACAAGGATTGGACTTCTTTGGTTAAGGACTCTCTTTTTCTTTCTTATGACTATCTGAAAAGCCTCGAATTGGGGCTGGATAGCATGGAATACAGATATGTTTTGATTTATGATGCAGAGCTCAATCCTGTCATGGCTGCTTACTTTCAGATCATTGACATAGAAGAGGTTGATCAGTACTACAAAGATTATTTAATGAGGTATGTGGGGGAGAGCGTGGTCAATGGGCTCTTGCCAAGCACAAATTTGAGAATGGTGATGTGCGGCAATCTGTTTGTTTGCGGAGAGAATGGTTTTATTGCCAGTGAAACCATTGATGAAAAAGAGGGAATGGAGTTGTTGTCAGAGGGCTTTAAGCGGATTGCAAAGTCCTTGGATAATGAAGAAAAAGCTAGCATTATGCTGGTCAAAGAGCTTTATCCAGAAAACGACCCCAATATGGATGCCTTCAAAAAAGACAATTTTCATCCCTTGCAAATTGATTGCAATATGGTGCTTAATCTGCCTCCTGAATGGGATAATTTAGACGATTACCTCCATTCAATGACTTCTAAATTCAGAACCAAGGCAAAATCAGTATTGCAGAGATCTGCGGCTCTAGAAATACGCAGTCTAAGCGATGAAGAAATGCAGGAAGCCATCGAAGAAATCGATGCATTGCACTTTGAAGTGGTTAATCGTGCCGAATTTAGTTTAGGTACATTAAATGCCGCAACATTTGTGGAACTGAAAAGGCGAATGCCACTATCGTTTGAGTTTGTGGCCTATTATTTGAAGGGCGAGATGATAGGATTCAGTGCTTCTTTTGTTTGTAAGGAATTTCTCGATGCTGCTCATGTGGGGATCAATTACAAATTCAATACGGAATTAGCACTCTATCAGCGAATGCTCTACGATTTTGTCCAATTGGCTTTGGATAGAAAATTAGAACAGATTCGCTTTGGTAGAACAGCCGAGCAACTCAAATCAAGTCTAGGGGCGCTTCCGGTTAACATGAGGTTATACATCAAACACCGCAATTCCATGGTGAATCATTTAATGAAGAGATTCGTTGAGAAAGTAAAACCGAGTACTTTCGAACTTCGCAGACCTTTTAAGAAAGCTGAAGCTGATCAATGGATTCCCTCACCCAAATTGTCTTAGGAGCTGCCGTAGGTGAAGTTTGCCTAGGCAAGAAAGTTGGCAATAAAGCCATGTTGTGGGGTGCCATTGCTGGAACCATCCCTGATCTGGATGTATTGGTTAATATTTTTACCGATGATCTTACAGCCAATGAAATGCATAGGGGCTTTTCTCACAGCATTTTTTTCTGCCTGATTGCGTCGCCAATACTGGGTTGGCTGATCCACCGATTGTATCGTAAAAAACAAGAGGCAAGTTGGAAAGAGTGGGGCATGTTGAGCTTTTGGACCTTCTTTACCCATCCATTGTTGGATGCACATACCACCTGGGGAACTCAACTTTTCTGGCCCTTTGACCTGCGGTTGGCCTATAAAAACATCAATGTCATAGATCCCATTTACACTTTGCCATTTTTGCTTTTGGTCATTCTCGCTATGTTCTTTAAAAGAGAAAAGCGTATGCGACGCATATTCGTGTGGACTGGCATAAGCTTGAGCACCATCTATTTGCTGTACACTGTTTTCATAAAATTGCATGTTGATGGGATTTTTAAGGCAGAGCTCCATCGGCAAGAGATCGCTTATGATCGCTTGACACATCAACCCACTTTACTCAACTCCATATTGTGGCAAGCAACGGTGGAGACCTATGACGCGTATTATGTGGGTGTTTATTCATTATTGGATGAGGATAAGAACATAGAATTTTGGCGTTAC
Source organism: Bacteroidota bacterium (assembly GCA_024638525.1). Classification (GTDB taxonomy): domain Bacteria; phylum Bacteroidota; class Bacteroidia; order NS11-12g; family UBA9320; genus JAHEKB01. The sequence goes on along the minus strand of JAHEKB010000022.1, from coordinate 7,045 downwards.
GACAAGAACCTTCCCCTGAGAGAAATCTTAGTCAATGACTACACTCCTTATTTTCAGCGTTTGACAAAGCTCTCAGATGGCTGGTTTCTCATGGAGAGTATGGACAGCGGGTTTGTGTTCAGAGATATGAGATTTGGTCAAATATCTTTTGAAAGCAACCCTGAAGATATCGTCTTTGCATATGAGATAAACATCATGCAAGAACCATGGACGATTAGGCAATTGGATCCGCCGCGAGACAAGATGAAGGAAGTGATAGGGGAGTTATTCGATCGAATTAAGGGCATAAAAAAACCCGTTTCCATTGAAACGGGTCTTCCATAAGTTTTTCAGCTATCAGGCCCAAGCGCAGAGTATACCTCCCATTAGCGCTAGCGTTACAATCCAGTAACCAGCGTTCACAAGAATGTATTTCATGCCTTTTCTCTCAAAAAGTGCATTGGTAGCCAAAATGGGCAAAGCAATCAAAATACCGTCAATTGTGCCGTGGAAAACTCCGTGACCAAAGGACCTGTGGTTCTCACCATAGCTATTCATAAAGCTCTTAAAGGCTTCTTCGTTGTCTGTGAGTAAAGAGAACACATGTGTTTGGTGAACAGTGAGTAAAAACATCCCGAATGCGAGCATGAGGGCAAAAATGAAGCTTAGACCAAAAATCAAAGGCATGTTGCCGCCTTCTATTTTTTCTTTGGTCATGCCAGCGGCATCCATCCATATATTCCCCAAAACTTTGGGGTTGTACCAGATAAAACCTACTATCATAGGTACCAGGGCAGCAATTACTAGGAATAGAAAATTAGGTGTCATAATTAAATTGGTTTTTCCAAAAGTATTAAAACTTGAACATAGAATAATTATTTGAACAGCTCTAGAATAAGCAGTCTCATGCCAAAGAATATTAACATAAGTCCGATAGCCCGATAAATATAGTGCAGATAGTGTTTCTTGATCCACCGTTTGATGTAATGAGCAAATAAGGCCTTGAGCAGATCCGTTGTGAATATTCCACTGAGAATACCAATGCTAAAGAGTAAAACAGATTCGGGGTATTTGCTCGTGCCAATACTCAAGAAGCCAATCCATATTACAAATACGACAGGATTGGCAAAGTTTATTAAGAAACCTTGACCGAAAGCTGAGAAGAAATCTCTTGACCTAAGTGTCTGGCTCTCATCAAATTCTGCAATTTTTTTAAAAAGAAAACTAAAGCCGAAGGAGAGGAGTACAGCAATGGCGACCCAAACGGCCATGGGATGATCTAACCAGCTTTCTAAAGAATTTGAGACCAGGTAATAGCAAATGGCTAGGACAGCTATGTCTGAGGCCAATATACCAACTGCTGCAGCTATACCTGCTTTAGCTCCGAGTTGAAGCGAATTCCTAATCAAAGTAAAGAAAACGGGCCCCATAATAAATGCGGTTCCTAAACCCAAAATAAGACCGTGGAAGAAGGACATATTGCAAAGAAAGTCCAGAGGCAGAAATCCGTGCTAAGCATCTATTAAATGTTAAAAATGTGGAAAACTTCAGGTTTTTAGAAAAATCTTCTATCTTTGTGAGACCTTAGAAGACAAACATTACTGAGAAGACATTTAACGGTTAATTAGTAAAAAGCGGTTCAGAAATGGCCGCTTTTTTTTTGTCTAAATTTCACCTTTTCAAATCTATTTTCATTTCACTTTAAAATTTGAAGTAACTTCGGAAACATGAAGTTGATGTGTGAAATATGTCTGAACCTCCGTACAGAGGATCATATGAACAGGTTTCATTCGGTCAATGTGAAGAAATTGCGTACTGAGCACACTGTCTTTTATACCTGTAAGGATGGGGTACACGATGGACAAGAATTGGATTGTACCAGTCAGGCGCAAAACAAGCTTCTGGAAATCAGCAAGGATCTTACACATTGGCATACCGATGCAGATGCCGCTCATTGAGCCTGCTGACGCAAAATCTGAATGTGCCCTGAATTGAGTTCATACTCCATGGAGCTAATGCAGGAGTCAATGCCACCAAATACTGGTGAAAGGATTGATATGCCTTACCAATGCTAGATGATAAGTTCTCAGACCTTCATTGGCTGCATCTACAATATGCCGCATACACCATTGAAGAAAATCTTTTGAGTTCTTATTGCTTTTTGTTGTAATTATCGTTGCCATAGTGCTGATTCGCAAAGGCGATTATTAGAATAAGATGGCGCGAATTTAAAATTTTGAACGTCTTGGAAGGTATTTGGGTCTCTGCGTGTTGGGTTTTATTTTTATGCAAGCAAGGTCGCAGGTATAGGTGATGATTAAGTCAGACGTATTCACTTTTGTTTAAAGAATTATAATCCTATTTATAAACCACAAATCCCTATACATAACATCTACCGAGTCTGGTCTTGCAGCCCAGAGCGGATGTTATGTAAACCTAAAGGTCGGGATTTGTGTAATTTGCCCATAATTTATATTATGTTAACTAGTTTGAGATTGCACCTCTTGATGCTGTGGTCTGTTCTGGTGAAACCTCCCTCCTTATTACGGAAGGATAATAGCGAAGTTTCTGTTAGCTGCAGCCAAAAAAAGTGAGGGCCACATAGTGACCCTCATCCTTCGTAACCTTACTGATTCGTTATAATGTCTCACTATAACTAGGCAACAATATGGCTTAGCACCAATTGATACCAAATTTCAATCTGCTGCATTGACACATTTGAACGGGAATGTTTGTATTAGAACCTATATTATTCATATTGAACCCAATAAAAAAGGGTCTGCGAAAGCAGACCCTTTTAATAAATTTATTGCTGAGCTATTTTCTATTCATTATCCGCTATCCACTGCTTCATTCTATTGAAGTCATCCATCCTGGAAAGTCTGGCATAGATTTTTTTCATGGTTTTGGCCAATTCCATTCTCTCGGCTTCACCCATCATGTCGTTGTTCTCGAACACATATTCAAAGTTGCCAATGGCTTTGGCATAGTTCGCATTGATCTTTGCCTCGTATTTCGAAACTTCTTTTGGGTCGTAGATTCCAAGTTTATTGATTTCATCAACCAATTCTGTCACCTTATTGATATACATGACTCCTTTGTTGTAAAAAGCATCATAGTACTCTGGATCTAACTCCATGATCTTGTCATAGTCGGCTGCAGCTAAATCTAAGTAATCTACAGCTTCGTCCTTGTTGACCTTATCTAAAGCCTCATAGCTGATGGCTCGAGCAAAATAATAGATGGTATTAGCTGGGTCTTGTTCTATGGCTGCATCTAGCTTGTTTACCAGCTCTTGACTTCTACCTAGTTTAAGGTAAAGATCAAGTTCAAGGTTTATAAGAGTTTTGTCTAATTCATAGAGCTCCCTCCCAGCTGCTATGGTCTCCAAAGCAGTAGTGGTGTCTCCAGATATCAATTGCAATTGAGCAAGCCCAGTGTAGACATTGGGGTCATCGTAACCCATGTCAACCAGCTTGGAGAAGTTCTTCATGGCCAAATCGTTATTGTCCATTCCAAGGGCAGAATGTGCAATCATTTGGACCAAAACTTCTTCAGTGAGATTCGCTCTTCGCAAATCGCCGTCCACATCGTATTTCATCAAGGGTACCGCTTTGTCAAAAGCATCGATGGCATTGGCGTAATCCCTAGCTTCATATGCGCTGAAACCTATGTTGTAGAATCCTATGGCAACATTGAGTAAATGCCCCTTGGATTTTTCGGTCCATTTGTTTTTGCTGTCGGTCTCTATTGCTTTGTTGAAAGAGTTAAGAGCAACGTCCATAGCGTCTGGGTGTTCCACTGCAATATCCGGGTATTCAGTGGCGACTTTCAAATATGTCAAGCCTCTGAAATAGTGCATTTTAGATGCATTTTTGGTTTTCGGATGCTCTGCTGCCTTTTCGATCAAATCTAAACAAAGTGAAATGTCAGGTATGGCTCGTGTGAGCTCATATTCAACACCATTCACATTAAAGGGTTGTGCTTTGGTCTTGACACTTGCTCCAAAAATGAATGCAGTGCAGATCAATGCATAAATACTAACTTTCAGTGTTCTCATTGTTTTCTGTTTCATTGCTGTTTTCCAAATCTTCTGAAGACTCTTCCTCTTCATCGTCTGCTGGAACCTTTGCTACTGAAGCTATATCGTCATTGTCTTTGATGTTGATCAGCTTCACTCCTTGTGTCGCTCTGCCCATTACGCGGACATCTGCCACCCTCAAACGCAAAGTAATACCAGATTTGTTGATGATCATAAGGTCGTTTTCATCGGTTACATCCTTAATCGCGATGAGACTTCCGGTCTTATCTGTGATGTTGAGGGTCTTTACTCCCTTTCCTCCTCTTCCTGTGATGCGGTAATCATCCACATCAGTCCTTTTGCCGTATCCGCGTTCTGAAACCACCATGATCGAGGTATCTTCTGCACTCATAGGTACACAAACCATACCAATAACCTCATCTTTATCGTTCTCCAATCTAACTCCTCTCACTCCTGCTGCCGTTCTACCCATGGGCCGCACCGTTTCTTCATTGAAACGGATGGCCTTGCCAGACTTCTTTGCTAGCAGTATCTCACAGCTGCCGTCGGTTAGCTTAGCTTCAAAAAGCTCATCGTTTTCTCTAACGGTAATGGCATTGATACCATTGCTTCTTGGCCGTGAGTACTTTTCTAAGCTGGTTTTCTTTATTGTACCGTTTTTAGTACACATTATGATATAATTGCTGTTCACATAATCCTCATCTTTGAGGTCTCCAACAGCAACATAGGCCTGGATCATATCCTCTTTGGGGATGTTCATCAGGTTTTGAATGGCCCTTCCCTTACTCACTTTTGACCCCTCTGGGATTTCATAGACTTTCATCCAGAAACACCTTCCTTTATCGGTAAAGAACAAGATGTAGTTGTGGGTTTTGGTGATAAAAAGATGCTCTACAAAGTCCTCATCTCTATGAGCGACTCCTTTATTGCCTTTTCCTCCCCTGTTCTGAGCCCTGTATTCCGTAAGAGACGTTCTCTTGATATAGCCCATATGGGAGATGGTTACCACCATCTCTTCATTGGGTATCAAATCTTCTATATTTATTTCACTAGCATCAAACTCGATTTGAGTGCGGCGCTCGTCTCCGAATTTCTCTCTTACTTCAACCAACTCCCCTTTGATGATGTCCATTCTGCGATCTTCTCTGGCCAAGATATCTTCCAAGTCTGCTATCGTTTCCATCAAAGCCTTGTGTTCAGCCCTGATCTTATCTCTTTCAAGACCGGTGAGCTTTTGCAGCCTCATGTCCAAAATGGCCTTGGCCTGAATCTCACTTAGCGAGAATGACTCCATCAAGCCATTCCTGGCTACTTCTGGTGTCGCAGATGCCCTGATGAGTTTGATTACTGCATCTAGGTTATCAATAGCAATCAATAAGCCTTCTAAAATGTGTGCTCTTTTTCTAGCCTCCCTGAGTAAGTATTCTGTTCTACGGACTACTACTTCATGACGGTGATCCACATAATGTACGATCATATCCTTCAAGTTCAGCATGACAGGCCTTCCTTTAACCAAGGCAATATTGTTTACGCTGAATGAAGTTTGTAGAGGTGTGTATTTGTAGAGCTTATTGAGGACTATACTCGGAATGGCATCGCGCTTTAGATCAAAGACGATGCGAAGTCCTTGTCTACCGCTCTCATCCCTAACTTCAGAAATACCATCAATCACTTTGTCATTAACCAGATCTACCGCCTTGACTATGATTTGTGAAGGACTTACTTGATAAGGCACTTCGGTAATGACAATCTGCTCTTTGCCCGTTTTGGTCACATCGAACTCTGCCTTACCTCGCATGACTATTCTTCCCTTTCCCGTTTCAAAGGCATTTTTAACACCTTCATAACCGTAAATGGTACCCCCTGTTGGGAAATCTGGAGCTTTGATGTATTCCATCAACTCCTCTATGCTTATTTCTCGCTTATCAATATAGGCTATGGTACCGTCTATCACTTCAGTGAGGTTATGCGGCGCCATATTTGTTGCCATTCCCACTGCAATACCCGAGGCTCCATTAACCAAAAGATTAGGGATCCTAGCTGGAAGTACCGATGGTTCGCTCAGTGAATCGTCAAAATTGGGATTAAAATCAACCGTCTCTTTGTCAATATCCGTTAACATCTCCTCTGCGATTTTTCTCATTCGCGCCTCGGTGTATCTCATGGCAGCGGGTGGATCTCCATCAATGGAACCAAAGTTTCCCTGGCCATCGACCATAGGATACCTCAAACTCCAATCCTGAGCCATCCTCACCATAGTATCGTAGACAGAGCTGTCACCATGAGGGTGGTACTTACCTAGCACCTCTCCTACTATTCTAGCAGATTTCTTATAAGGACGGTTGCTTGCCAGCCCCAGTTCCGTCATGCCGTAAAGCACGCGCCTATGAACTGGTTTAAGTCCATCTCTAACATCTGGAAGTGCTCTGGAAACGATTACTGACATGGAGTAATCGATATAGGCGGTCTTCATTTCATCCTCGATGTTAATGGGTATGATTTTCTCGTTTTCTGAATTCATGAATCAGTATTCGTTAATAAGGTGGCCAAAATAGCCGTAAGCCCCGATTGTTCAGGTGCTTAGCCCCTCAAAATACCCACAAATTGTGGACAGTTTTGGGGATAATTTGAGCTGCGGTTTAAAGGTGTTTAAAAGCAGCTTGAGATAACTTTTGTAAGTTGCTATATATCAAATACTTGACCCTTATTTGGTATGTTGACATTTAAGCCTAATTCCGTTTGTATTTCCAGTGCTAATTCCTCCATGGAATCTTCTTCGCCGTGCACTAGAAGAATTTGAGGTTGAGAAGATTGGCTGCTTTCTGTCAGATACCTCAACAGTCCGTGCTTATCTGGATGTGCGCTAAAAACATCGGTCTGCTCGATTTTAGCATATACGTAACGGTCTTTACCTCGCACCCGTACCACTGAAGGTCTCTTTAGCAATTGAGCACCTAGGGTGCCTTCTGAGCAGTATCCGGCTATAAGGACAGTACAAAGCGGGTTTTCTATATTCTCGGATAT
>JAHEKB010000021.1:6435-17053 GCA_024638525.1 Bacteroidota bacterium | reverse complement strand
AAGAAGTGCAGATATTTGGAGAACGGAAAGAGGTAAAAGCTGAGGTTCTGGTGATGGATAGCTTTAGTGCGCATGGAGATCAATCTGAAATGTTGGATTTTCTATCCAACCAGGATCGCAAAAAACTAAAAAAGATCTTTTTGGTGCATGGTGAGATTGATCGTCAGGATAAGTTTAAAGCAGCCATTTTGGATCAAGGGTTCAAAAAGGTAGAGATTCCCGTTATGGATCAGGTCTATAATTTAGATTAATCCCATTCCCAAGGCTATAGAAATGACAATTAGCAAAATGGCAACTAAAATTTGAAGTGACTTCAAAGTAACTTTAGTCAAGAGTTTATTGCCAAAGAATGCTCCTGCAATAGCAGCCAGGGTAGCGGATATCACAACGTCCAAATTATCTATAAGTCCACTTTGACTGAACCGTGTTGCATAGACGCTGAGTCTCGTAAAATCAACAAAAGTTGATACCACTACAGCGGTACCTATAAAAGCTTCCTTGCTTAAGCCGGCTTTGATTAGAAATGCACTTCGCAGAGCACCTTGATTGCCAGATAAACCTCCGAAGAATCCACTTAAAAAACCTCCGATTGGGAGTTTATCCTTTGTAAACTGCAGTCTGTTAAAGGCAGGAATGAGGTCTAATGTCGCGAAGATGATTAGCAGTATAGAAATTAAGAATTTAACCGGATAGACTTCTAAGTGTCTACCTAACAGTTCGTAACTAAAAAGTGGTTTTGAATCCGGCAGATGTAAAAGCAGGTATGCGCCTATAAAAGCCGCTATTACAGCAGGTATACCAAATCGAAGCAATACTTGACGATTCGCTTTTTTCCCGACAAGCACTATCTTGAAAAGATTGTTAAAGAAGTGAACTACTCCAGTTAGAGCAATGGCTAAATCAACTGGAAAAAAGATCATGAAGATCGGAGTTAATATGGTTCCAAGGCCAAATCCAGAGAAGAATGTCAGGATCGCAACTGCAAAGGCAGCTAAAGAAATGAGTATTATTTCCATGGCATCTTAGACTGTATACAAATGAAGTTTATTATTCCTCAAGCATCAATTATAGTTTTATACCATATGAATCTGTGAAGAAGAATGCTTCGTTGCTGCCCTAGTCCTTGACAAAAATTTGAATAACATTAATACTAGCTAGATATTAATGATTTAGAGGCAATCAATTTAAACATTATCACTTTCTTTGAACATGCTTGATTTCCTCGCTGCATTACTTTGGTGGCACTGGCTTCTCATTGTTTTGGCTTTGGTGGCCATTAGGGATATTGTTCAGAGAAGACATACCATAAGTCATAATTTCCCAATTATGGGTCATTTGAGGTATATGCTTGAACACATTGGACCGGAATTGAGGCAGTATATTGTTGCCAACAATCGAGAGGAATTGCCGTTCAATCGACGGGAACGATCGTGGATATATTCCTCATCGAAGAAAGAGAATAATTATCAAGGATTTGGATCGGATCAGGAATTCTTCTCTCCAAATTATCATTTTATCAAACCGGCACTCTTTCCTTATAATTTACCCGCCCAACACATCAATAGAGAGCACAATACATTTTTGCCTTGTGCCAAAGTAATAGGAGAGGCCAATGGGCGCAGGAGACCTTATAGGCCGTATTCTATTTTGAATATCTCGGCCATGAGTTACGGTTCGCTGTCAGCCAAAGCAGTCGAGTCCTTGAACAAAGGCGCCAAAAAATGTGGCGCCTACCACAATACTGGAGAAGGAGGACTGTCGCCCTATCACAGTTTTGGTGCAGATGTGGTCTTTCATTTTGGAACCGGATATTTTGGTGTTCGAGATCAAGCGGGCAATTTCTCTTTGGACAAGCTGGAGAAAATGGTAGAGAATAACTCCTTTGTACGAGCCATAGAAATCAAACTGTCACAGGGCGCAAAGCCGGGAAAGGGAGGAGTTTTACCCGGATCTAAGATTTCAAAAGAAATTGCAGAAATAAGAGGCGTTGAGAGGGGTAAAGATGTCATTTCACCCGCCTCTCACTCAGCATTTAGCAATATTGAAGAACTGCTAGATCTCATAGAGTCTATTGCCGATTGCACAGGGCTACCCGTTGGGATTAAAGCCGCGGTGGGCAAGACTGATCAATGGGAAAAATTGGTCAATAGCATAGCTGAACGAGGAACAGGCCCTGATTTTGTGACCATTGATGGGGGTGAAGGAGGAACGGGTGCAGCTCCACCTAGCTTTGCAGATCACGTTTCCCTGCCTTTTTTTAACGGATTTGCCAAGGTATATAAGTTATTCAAAGACAAAGGTTTATGCGACAAAGTAGTTTTTATTGCTTCGGGCAAACTGGGATTACCTTCCAATGCAGTTCGGGCGTTGGCCATGGGAGCAGACCTGATAAATGTTGCACGAGAAGCCATGATGAGTATAGGCTGTATTCAAGCGCAGTTATGTCACACCAATAGATGTCCTAGCGGTGTTGCAACTCAAAACAGATGGTTGCAAGCGGGGATTGATCCTCACTTGAAATCTGAGCGATTTTGCAATTATGTGAAGTACTTTAGAAAAGAGTTACTTGAAATTACCCACGCTTCTGGCTATGAGCATCCGTGTGAATACCACATGAGAGATGTTGAAACGACCACGGATGATCACAATCAGATCAGAACCTTGAAAGATACCTATGGTTATGAGAAAGCGGATGTGATAATTGGTGGTATGAACGACCTATATAATTGTCAATTTCTGGGTCATTCAGAATAGATCTCCTGAGTCTAGAACATCTTGCGGATTGTTGTTGTCCTCTTCGTATGCATCGCAGTCCACTTCTAAGGTAAAATTAATGTCGGGTTTCTTGAAAGGATCTCTGCTGAGTTTGAATGATCTGTCGGCATAGACTTTCTCCATGTATTTGGCAAAGATTGGAAGGGCCATGTTTGCTCCTTGTCCTAGGTTGGTGCTTCTAAAGTGTACCACCCGCTCTTCAGCTCCTACCCAACAACCACTGACCAATTCAGGGGTTATACCCATAAACCAACCATCGGAATTGTTTTGTGTAGTACCTGTTTTGCCCCCTATGGTGGCATTGGATGGTATATTATACCTATACCTCAGACGCGCACCTGTACCGCCTGCACTGGTAACTCGTTCCAACATCTTACAAACGATATAAGCCGTTTGCTTGCGCAGTGCTTCTTCTTTTTGTGGGGTGAACTCTTCTAGAATGTTACCGTTCTTGTCTTCAATACGGGTGACAAATATGGGTTCGGTCCAAACCCCTTCATTTATAAAAGTGCTGTAGGCTCCGACCATTTCAAACACAGAAAGGTCCATTACCCCTAGAGCTATGGTTGGATAGGGAACAAATTTACTTTCATCAATGCCCATTTTCCCTGCGGTTTGCTTGACCACCTCAGGGCTGTTTGGACCCAGTCTTTTCATGACTCGTGCTGTAGTAGTATTGATGGACTTCTGCAGGCCTTCGTAGAAGCTTACTTCATCGGGCACTTTGCCCGAATTTCTTGGAGACCATGTTTTATTGCCATCATATTCAACGATAACCGGACCCGTAGAAACCATTTCGCATGGTTGCAGTTTGTCATCATCAAGGGCTCTTGCATACACCAAAGGTTTGAAAGTTGAACCCACCTGCCTGTTTGCATTTTTATTGACGTGGTCGTACTGAAAATGTTTGTGATTTATACCACCTACCCAAGCCTTGATGTGACCATTTCGTGGATCCATAGACATGAAACCGCTATGCAGTATTTGCTTGCAGTATCTCAATGAGTCTATAGGGCTCAATAAGGTATCGATTTCGCCTTCCCAACTGAACAAAGTCATGGGAACAGCTTTGTTCAAATAAAAATCTATGGAGTCTTGCTGTTTCTGATATTTCTTCCGCAGGTTTTTATACCGCCGCGTTCGTTTAATCATTTTTGGGATATAATTATCATCTACTACACCGGGCTGATCATCAATATACCAAGGATCTCTGTTTCTCCTAGCTGTTTCTTTGAAGAACTGGCTTTGTAAATCAGCCATATGAGCCTCCATTGCCTCTTCAGCATAAGCTTGCAATTTGGAATCAATGGTGGTATAGATTTTTAATCCATCGTCGTATATGTTATACTTGACTCCAGTTGCTTGCTCGTATCGGTCAGTCCAAGCTTTTAACCAAGAGGCCAAATAAGATCGGAAATAGGTTGCAAGGCCTTGATTGTGGTCTATGAAATTGTAATCCGTTACCAAAGGCAAAGCCCTCAAGCTATCATGAGCTTCAGTGCTCAAGTATCCGTATTTCTTCATCTGCCCTAATACTACGTTTCGACGTCCTAGCGAGCGTTCGGGGTTCCTAACTGGATTGTATGATGTTGGTGCTTTAAGCATTCCAACCAGAACCGCCGCTTCTTCAATGTTCAATTCAGATGTAGATTTGTTGAAATAGCGCTTGGCCGCAGATTTAATTCCATAACTATTGCCCCAAGGGACTGTATTGAAATACATGAGAACGATTTCATCTTTCGTATATCTCTTTTCCAGCTCTACAGCCAAAATCCACTCCTTGACTTTTTGCAAAACCCTGCCTGGAAAGCTTGTAGCGTGCTTGTGAAATAAATTCTTCGCCAGCTGTTGTGATATCGTACTGCCGCCGCCGTCCGTTCCCAGTTTGACCACCGCTCTTGCCAAAGCTCTACCGTCAATACCTGAATGCCTTAAAAATCGTGCATCTTCTGTTGCGATGAGGGCCTCTTTCATGTGTCGAGGGATATTCTCAAACGTTGAATTTGTTCTGTCTTCCTGAAAAAAAAGCTTACCCAACATCTCATCATCAGATGAGTAGATTTCAGATGCCAGTTTAGTTCTTGGGTTCTCTAGTTCCTCTTCAAAATCTGGGAGTTTTCCGAAAAGTCCAACACGTACGCCAATAAAGAAGAGGATGGCTATACCCAGACCAATGAAAAATGCTTTCCAGAGCTTTGAAATCAACCTCGAAATAAATCCTTTTTTAGCCTTTTTCTTTGTACTCATAAACCTTGGGGGTAGTTCCGTTTAAAGAAGATGAGGTAATTCTCTTCCAGACCATCCTTGACCAAGGTCTTGAAATTATCCTCGGAAATAGCGTAATGATTAATCCCATTAAGTCCGCTGTTGATAAGCAGAACCTTGTTATCGGTCATGTCGTTGTGATATGACATCACTTCTTCTACTGATCTAAACGGTTTCATATAGAACATCTGCTTATCTCTGTATTCAATGCTTTTGATCTGCAATGTTGTGCCCGGAAAAAAACGAGCATTGTATTCGTTCAACTCCTTGAGTATGACTGAAACCTGGTCTGTCTTTCCTGTAAGAACATAGACTTGAGAACCACTCAAACCAGTATTGAACATGCTGATGTCTATCCTACTCTCTTGTACTTCATCGCTAAGCACTCTGAGTGTATAGGCGGCTTTGGTAGCTATTTCTGTTCCAGGGTAATTATCCACTAGGGCTTTCAATTCTTCAATATAAGCTTCCTTGCCTGCCGTTTTGCCAATGTATAAAGCATAGAGGTAATCAAACTTGGCTTGAATGCTATTGCCTGCGTGCTCTTTGGCAACAAGTTCTTTAATTTCTTTGACCCTGTCTAGATGGCCAGCTTCATATGCCTTATACATGTCAACATAGAAGTTGATTACTTCTTCGCTTTCACCACTTTCTACGATTTCTCTGCTGTTTAACACCTGATTAAAAGTGGTATTGGGATATTCTTGGGCAATTTGCAAAGCATACTGATCGTATGCGGCTGTATCTCCCATGGACTTCTTAACCTTGGCCATATAAAATATTGCCTCGGGTTCTTCTGATGAAGCCGGATATCTCTGGAGTAGTGTAGTCAGGAATTCTTGACTCTTATAGTATTCTTTCAAGTCGTCGTAGTAGATCTTACCCACGGCGAGCATAGCTTTTCGTATACGTTGATTAGCTAAGAGTTTAGCGGTTTGAGAAAATGGAATATTCTCGTAGTACTTCAATTTGTCTTCATCGACATCTGCAAGGGCCTCTTGTTGTTCCTCATCTTGGTCAGCTGCATAATTATAGGTGTCATCTTCGTCATCTGGTTCGTCAATCTGACTGTCTTCGGCTATACTCTTATTGGCAAACCGCCAGTAGTCTCCGTAGGCTCTAAGGCCCCAGATTTTCTTAAATTCATTAGTCCCCCTCGCTACTTGTGAAGCATTATAAAAATACCAAACTCCACCACTCGTGGTAGATGCAGTAATGTTGACCGGATCATTAAGTAGGTCTCTTTGCTGCCTTAATTGTTCTTCTTCCTCTGCCTTGAGTGCAGCTCTTTGTTGTTCTTCAATCAGGGCGTTAATCCTCTGGTCCAACTCTTCTCTGTCAAGTTCAGAAAGATTGAGCAGACTGTCTTGGGTCTCAATTATACTTATGTTCTCAATTAAACGAGAAAGAACTGCGTGTTTGGCAGTTATGCCGCTGTAGTCGGGATAGTCTTGTGGCAATACACTTACAGCGGAATCAAAATAGGACTGAGATCTATCGTATGCTCTTTGTTCAAAGAAGTAGTCTGCCAAGAATAAGTAGGTCTTGGTCTTTTGTTTGGCATTCGATCCTGCATTGGCCGAAGACTCCATTAAGAATTTCAGCCCTTGTTCTTCATTGCCTTCAACAAATTCCAAGAGGGCCAATTCGTAATAGATCTGATCAAAGTAGTCGATGTTCTTGTCATCCTGAAGCATTCTTTTCAGATTCTTGCGGGTGGATTTCAAACCCTTCCCACCAGACTGAGCTGTGGCCTTTGTCAATCCTAAATTCGATTGAAAAACATAATCATAAGGCGAATTGGCTTTGATAACCTTTATATAGTGCTCGCTTGCTTTCTCGTAGTTTCCTTCCAAAAGGTGTAACTGTCCAAGAATGAAATTCGTTCGGTACCTGAGAGTTCGGTCTTTGGTCAGCCTTGCACCTTTGTTCAATTCTTCGATGGCTAATTTGTATTTGCCCTGGTTTACGTAGAGGTCTCCTGCCGTTAAGTGCACATGCGCTTTAATCTTTCTGTCCGAAGTTGGATTTTCACGGATGAGACCGAGAATGGCTTCGGCGTCGTTGTACTTTAACTGGCGCATATAGCTCTTCATAACCCAGAGCTGCGACTTGGCCTTTACGGAGGGGTCGCTGTATTTGCTGTAAACAAACTGAAAAGCTTCAATGGCAGAGAATTGATCGTTTCGAAAAAAATGTGTTTGCCCAATCAAAAAATAGGCATCATCTACCCATTTCGATTTGGGTTTGGTTTGTATCACCTTGGAAGCTTTTTTCATTACTTCTTCCATAGGCGCCCTCATACTTTTAGCCGCGCTCAAGTCCCCGTAAGGATAGACCGGCAAGATCTCTTCAAAATCGTCCTTATGACCCTCAAACAATTGCTGCGTGGCCTCATCAAACTTTTGGGTGGCGTTGAAGTAAATATTATAACGAGCGATCATGTTATTAAAGGCTCGTTTGAGGAAGCCTTCTTCAGAGGATTGAGCCTGGACGACAAACTGGCTCACCATCAAAAGGATAAGGGGGTATGATCTTAAGTATTTCAACACAAAGGCTTTTATTTGCCCTTCTTACAACTGCAAAGGCTACAAAAATATTTTAATTCCTTGTTCAGCAGGGTTTAAGATGGGATCAATAAGAAAAAAAATATCAACTAAGTTCAAAAATCGATACAGATTGATTGTGCGTAAAGATGAGAATTTAGAGGAAAAGATATCGCTCGTTTTGACCCCCTTGAATAGCTTATTGGTATTGAGCGCAATGATCGTGCTCTTTGGCACTATTATCATTCTGCTCCTTTCCTATACCCCACTATCTCATATACTTCCTACAACCGCAAGCAATTTTTCACAACAAGAGAGGTTGGAGCTCGTAAGGAAAATTGATTCGTTGGAACAATGGAAGCGTCAAGTCAGCTATCAAGAGCGACAATTGAGGATGATTCTCTCTGGCGAGATGGGGGAGTTTGAGGATCAAGTAGATTTAAGCGAGCCCTCAAACGGTCAAGAAGCAGATATTGCACCTGATCCGGTAAATTATACCTTTTATAGTCCGCTAAAGGGGATAGTTAGCGATACTTTTAATCACGAAAGGAAGCATTATGCAGTGGATATTGCAGCTCCTGCAAAAAGCGTGGTTAAAGCCGTGCAAAAAGGAACGGTGATATTTAGTGCATGGAATCCCGAATCTGGCTATACCATGGTGGTTCAACATCCAAAAGACTTCCTTTCAGTCTACAAACACAATGCGGTTTTGTTGAAAAAAGAGGGTAATTTTGTCAAAGCGGGGGATGTTATTGCTTTGGTAGGGAATACGGGAGAATTGAGTTCCGGCCCTCATCTTCATTTTGAACTTTGGAATAAAGGGGTAGCATTAGACCCTCAGAAATACATAGGCTTTTGATATGATAAACAAGAAAGAGAAGACATTACCCAACCAATCGGCAGTGTTGAACGTAATTGGAGAAGGAACAACCATTAAAGGAGACTTGATTTCCGACGGAGATTTGAGAATTGATGGCAAGGTCATTGGAAGTATTAACACCAAAGCCAAGTGTGTAATAGGGCATTCAGCTATAGTTGAAGGGAATGTGGATGCCAAAAACTGCGACATTAGCGGAAAGGTAGAAGGAGATGTGAAGGTCAGTGAGATATTGTTAATCAAAGCACAAGGCGTGATTAATGGCGATCTGCGAACTTCTAAGTTAGTGGTAGAGAACGGAGGCGAATTCAACGGTTCATGTATCATGGGGAACGCGGTGAGTATCACAAAATCTCAAAACGAAAACAGTGAGCTCGCAAGATCCGCGACGGCCTCTTAAGAAGTATAATGCTATTCTGAAGTACTCGGGATTGGCTTTTCAAATGATAGCCATAGTCCTAATTCTCACCTTTGTAGGCTATAAAATAGATCAATGGCTCGGCTTGAACATTCCAATCTTTATGATTGTTTTTATAGTAGTAGGTTTAGCTGCGTATATTTACAAATTAATCAAAGAACTCTAAGTGAAATTCTACCTTAAACTCATACTATTAACCGTCTTTTTGGCTGGATTATTGGCACTTGCTCAATCCATGTTTGGCTGGTATCAGCAAGGAAATCTGATTTGGTTTGCACTTGGCTTTTATGTTCTCTTAAGTGCGGGTTCATATCAATATACTTTAGCCGCAAAAAAGATGAAGAATAATCGCTTTGTCGGACGCTTCTTATTGACCACCGGAATGCGAATTATTTTATGTGCAATCTTCCTTGCTATATACTTGATTATTAGCACAGAACGTGAGCAGTCATTCGTACTCACTTTTATGTGCCTTTATTTATTCTACACAATATTTGAAATATATCATTTAGTGATTAAATTGCGCCCCGAAAAAAAGAGCGAAGTTGAGCCAACAAGTCATTGAAAATAAGGCAGTTAAGAGATTCGGAAACTTCTCAAAATTTGCGTCTATTTTTTGTTTTCTTATGTTTTTCTTGAGTGCTCCACTCTGGACTTCGGCAAATGAGCCTCAGACTCAGCAAGAAGAATCGGTGGAATCAAGTCACGAAGACCATCATTCTGATGCTGTCGACAGTCACTCCGAAGAACATGCAAATGCTCATGGCGATCAATCCAGTGAAGAGTTCAATGCCGGCGATATGATCATGCATCACATATCTGATGCTCATGATTGGCATTTGTGGGATTGGAAAGGTCATGCCGTTAGTATTCCTTTACCTATCATCATCTATAATGCTGAAAGAGGTTTGTCAGGCCCATTTTCTTCTGCAAAGTTTGAGCATGGTCATGCTGAATATGAGGGATATAAGCTGGAACACGGCAAGGTAGTAAATGCCGATCCAAACGACCATTCCAGTTTCTACGATATCAGTATTACTAAGAACGTAGTCGGGATGTTCGTTTCGATCATTGTGCTTCTCCTAATTTTGTTTTCTGTTCGCAAATTGTATGGCAAACGCGAAGGACAAGCGCCTAAAGGCATACAATCTGTCCTAGAGCCACTTATCATTTTTTTAAGAGATGAAGTAGTCAAGCCCAGTATAGGGAAAGGGTATGAGAGATACATGCCACTATTGCTCACCATCTTCTTTTTCATTTTTGCTAATAACCTTCTGGGATTGATACCGTTCTTCCCTGGAGGAGCAAACGTTACAGGGAATATTGCAGTGACAGTTGTCTTAGCAGTTATCGTTTTTATCATTACTCAGGTGATTGCGACTAAAGATTATTGGAAACACATCTTTTTACCGGATGTGCCCAAAGCTCTTTATCCCATACTGATACCCATTGAGATATTGGGTGTGTTTACTAAGCCAATCGTACTTGCATTGCGTTTGTTCGCAAACATTACGGCAGGGCATATAATCATTCTCGGATTCTTTAGCTTGATCTTCATTTTTGGACAAATGAATTCTGGCGGAGGACTGGGAGCAGCGGTCTTCTCGATGGCCTTCTCACTATTTATGAGTTTATTGGAATTGCTGGTTGCATTTCTACAAGCATATGTGTTTACCCTATTGTCGGCCTTGTATTTTGGAATGGCATTGGAAAAACACCATGAGCATTAAACAAGAT
>JAHEKB010000021.1:0-6425 GCA_024638525.1 Bacteroidota bacterium | reverse complement strand
AACAACACAAGACAAAAATTAAAAATTATGACTCTTTTAGACATTATTTTACAGGTTACAGGAGATGCAGCTAACTTTGGTTGGGATCAGATTGGTGCTGGTATCGGAGCAGGATTAGCAGCTATCGGTGCGGGTATCGGTATTGGAAGAATCGGTGGATCTGCATTGGAATCTATGGCTCGTCAGCCAGAGATTTCCGGAGACCTAAGAGCAAACATGATCGTTGCGGCGGCACTAGTTGAAGGTGCAGTTTTCTTCGCTATCGTTGTTTGTCTTCTTATTCTTTTCGTATAAGAGATATAGAGTTTACGGCTGAACCCGACAAACGGGTTCAGCCTTTAACATTTGAATTATGGAATTAGTTAAACCAGATATTGGCCTATTGTTTTGGATGACACTCACCTTTTTGGTGTTCTTGTTCATCTTGGCAAAATTTGTTTGGCCACCCATTCTAAAATCCCTGAAAGACCGTGAGGAGTTTATTGACAAATCACTTAAGTCAGCTGAAGAGGCTAAAGCTCAGATGAGTCAGTTGAAGTCTGACAATGAGAAATTGTTAGCTGAGGCAAGGACTGAAAGGGAAAAGATTCTCAAAGAGGCACGCGAGATGAAGGAGAAAATGATCTCTGACGCCAAGCAGACTGCGAATGAAGAAAGCGACAGAATGATCAGCTCAGCCAGAACGGAAATTGAAAAAGAAAAAGCGAATGCTCTTTCTGATATCAAGAAGCAAGTGGCTGCATTGTCCTTAGATATTGCTGAGAAAGTGATCAAAAAGGAACTAGACGAAAAGGATAAACAAGAAGCCTTGGTCGAAGAACATTTAAAGAAAGCTCAACTGAACTAAAATGGCATCTAGCAGAATAGCAGCAAGATATTCCAAAAGCTTGATAGATCTAGCTACCCAAAATGGCGTGGTGGATGATGTGAAAGGTGATATGGATGTAGTAGTTGAGATCTGTAAGAGTTCAAAAGAATTGAGCAATTTGCTCAGAAACCCAATTGTCAACACCAAAGACAAAAAGTCTGCACTCAATGCAATATTTGCCGAATGCAGTGCGACAAGTTTGAATTTTATTCAGTTTTTGGTTGAGAAGAAAAGGGAAGCAGAATTGCCTCTAGTTGCGGAGCAATTCATATCTACTTACGATGCGATGAAAGGGATCTCCCGAGCTACGGTGGTCTCAGCTATACCCCTCTCACCAGAAACGCTGGAAAGGGTTAAGGTATATGTAAAAGGAATGATCGGTTCATCAGAATTGGAATTGACCAATGAGATTGAACCGAATATTATTGGCGGTATGATAATCAAACATGAAGACAGACTTCTTGACATGAGTGTCGCCAAGGAATTGAGAGAAATTAGAAAAGAATTAATACTTAATTAATAAGAGACATGGCTCAAATAAGACCAGATGAAGTTTCCAGTATCATTAAGGAGCAATTGGCAGGTGTTAAAACCGATGCTCAGCTGGAAGAAGTAGGTACCGTGCTCCAAGTGGGTGATGGTATTGCTCGTATCTACGGTTTAACTCAAGTTAAATCGGGAGAGCTTATTGAATTTGACAATGGCGTTCAGGCCATCGTACTTAACCTCGAAGAAGATAATGTAGGAGCGGTACTTTTGGGTAGCAGCGCCAACATCAAAGAAGGTGATACGGTAAAGAGAACCAACAGAATTGCGTCTATTAAAGTAGGTGAAGGAATGTTGGGAAGGGTTGTTGATACACTTGGTAACCCTCTTGATGGTAAAGGAGAAATTAAAGGGGAAACCTTTGAAATGCCCTTGGAACGCAAAGCTCCGGGTGTAATTTTCCGTGAACCGGTATCCGAGCCTCTTCAAACTGGATTGAAAGCAGTAGATGCGATGATTCCTGTTGGTAGAGGACAGCGTGAGTTGATCATTGGTGATCGCCAAACTGGTAAAACTGCCGTAGCCATTGACACCATCATCAATCAGAAAGAATTTTATGATAAAGGAGAGCCCGTTTATTGCATCTATGTCGCATGTGGGCAAAAATCTTCAACGGTAAAGCAGGTGGTCAATGCCCTGGAGCAAAAAGGTGCGATGGCTTACACTACTGTAGTATCTTCATCTGCAGCGGATCCTGCTCCAATGCAATTCTATGCTCCAATGGCAGGAGCTGCAATTGGGGAATTCTTCCGAGATACCGGAAGACCAGCCCTAATCGTATTTGATGATCTATCAAAACAAGCTGTGGCCTATCGCGAGGTATCGCTTCTTTTGAGAAGACCTCCGGGAAGGGAAGCTTATCCTGGAGATGTGTTTTATCTTCACTCACGTCTTCTTGAGCGTGCCGCCAAGGTTACGAGCTCGGATGAAATTGCAAAGGGTATGAATGATCTACCTGATTCTTTGAAAGACAAGGTTAAAGGTGGTGGATCTCTAACGGCACTCCCAATTATCGAAACTCAGGCAGGTGATGTTTCTGCTTATATTCCAACCAATGTGATCTCCATCACCGATGGTCAGATCTTTTTGGAATCCGATCTCTTCTTATCTGGAATTCGTCCAGCAATCAATGTTGGTATCTCAGTATCAAGGGTAGGAGGTTCTGCTCAGGTAAAGAGTATGAAGAAAACAGCCGGTACCTTGAAATTGGATCAGGCGCAATACAGAGAACTTGAAGCTTTTGCAAAATTTGGATCTGATCTGGATGCCGCAACCAAAGCCGTCTTGGATAAAGGTGCGAGAAACGTGGAGGTCTTGAAACAAGCACAGTATTCCCCGATGACCGTTGGACAGCAAGTTGCTATAATATACTTGGGAACCAAAGGCCTACTTAAAGATGTACCCGTCAATCAAGTTAAGAAGTTCGAAGAAGAATTCATTATGAAGATGAATACTGATCACAAAGATGTACTTGATGCCTTGTCAATTGGAACTTTGAACGATGAAATAACTGGAACCATTGAGAAAGTTGGGGCAGAATTGTCCAAGAACTACAAAGCATAAGCCATGGCGAACTTAAAAGAAGTACGTTCAAGAATATCCTCAACCATCTCAACTCAGCAGATTACCAAAGCGATGAAGCTGGTTTCTGCAACTAAGTTGAGAAAGGCACAAATGGCCATAACGCAAATGCGTCCATATGCGGATAAACTGAATGGAATTCTACAAAACTTGGCAGATAGTGCTAAGGATGAGCAAAGCTTGCAGGCTTACTTTAAGCACAGAGATGTTAAGAAAGCTTTAGTTATTGTCATCTCAAGTGATAGAGGACTTTGTGGAGCTTTTAATTCAAATGTGATCAAGGAGCTTAAGCAGGTCATGGAAAGCCGGTATGGAGATGGAGTAGAGCTTGAATGCAAGTTCTTGGGAAAGAAAGCCTACGAATACTTTAAGCGTTCGGAATTGTCTATGGACACCGATCATATGGATATTTTTTCTGACCTGAATTCAGAAGCTGCGTTTGAACTCGGCTCTGAAGTGATCAGTAAGTTCTTGGAAGGTCAATACGACGAGGTTTGTGTTATCTACAATAAATTTAAGAATGCCGCAACGCAAATTATTACGACAGAAAAAGTTCTGCCGGTACAGCTAGCGAATTTTGAGGATGACAAAGTGAGCGGTGGACTTCAAGCTGATTTCTCTTTTGAACCTTCAAAGGCTGAGATTTTGTTTGACTTGATTCCGAGGGCAGTAAAAACTCAACTTTATAGAAGCATGTTAGACTCCCACGCCTCTGAACACGGTGCCAGAATGGTCGCCATGGATAGTGCTACGGAAAATGCAGGCGAAATTCTAGATGGCTTGAAACTGCAATACAACCAAGCCCGACAAGCTGCCATTACCAAAGAAATCCTAGAGATTGTTGGAGGTGCAGCAGCATTGGAAGGATAAAACTGAAATTTGTTCTATTTAAAGGGTTGATTTATCGGCCCTTTTTTATGCGTGTTACTTTGGCCTGTGATCGGATTTAATATGTAAATCTCTCTGAGGGAATGGAATGATAACGCCGTTGTTTCTGAATTCCTGTTCGATGATAAACCTGAGTTCAGATTTCACATCCTCTATCGGAAATAGATAATTGGACCAGAACATCAATTCAAAGTCCAGACTCGATTCTCCAAAATCTGTGAAGCGCACAAAAGGAGAGGGGTTGGTTTTAATTCTCTGATGCTTCCAGGCTGTTTCTATCAGTATTTTTTTGACCAATTCCACATCGGAACCGTAAGATACCCCTACTTTAACTGAAAAGCGGGTGATGGGCTGATTGCTTGACCAGTTGATCAATTTTTCACTCACTAACTTGTGGTTGGGAATGATCAGTACAATACCCTCTCTACTTTCAACTTTAGACGTACGCAGACCTAATTCTTTTACGCGAGCAATAATCCCATCTACTTCTACAATATCATTCACCCTAATGCTGGGTTCAATAAGTAATATAAGTCCCGAAAAAAGGTCGTTAAAAACTTGTTGCAAGCCAAGACCTAAACCCACCAATAAAGGAGTAAGCGCCAAAAAGTAGGTGTAATTGACCTTTAATGCTATGAGCGCCAACAGTATGAAAATTACAACCAGGATGTATTTGCTTATTTGAACAATAGCAAAATATTGGCCCTGTTGTAGTCTTCCGCTTTTCACCGAAAGCCTGGTCAAACGTTTAACCCACCTAAAAACAATCCATATGGCTATCAGGTATACTAAAATCAAGAGAACCGCGCTAACTGTTAAGCCGCCTTTTTCTCCGTACTCCATGATTGTATAATCAAGAAACTCCTTCACTTCTCTGCTTTCATGCAAAGTAATTATATTTCAATGGAAGAATGAGGGCTAAGGAGAAATTCTGAATCCGAACCAGACAATACAAAGATTTCGGATTTTTTTTGCTCCTTGTATTTTTTATTGTTGAATGCACTTCTGCATTTGTAGTTGCAGTACTTTTTGTCAGATCGGCCTTTGAGGCCTTTGCCACATTGAAGACATGAACCAATCACAAGACGAAGCTCCCTCATGTCTTTGAGCTATTAAAATAAATTCAATTGAGCGTGTCTATCCGATTTATATAAGCTGAGGTCGAAGGGTGGCATTTTGGTATTCAGTCCAAATTTTTTCCGCCCTAGTTTGATCTGTTGAGATATGGACTCTGCTATTACACCTTTGCCTTTCATTCTCTCTCCAAACTTGTGATTACTGACTTGACCTCCTTGAGAAGAAGCAATCAAATTCAATACCCTATTTGCTTTCAATGGAAATGCCTTCCTGATCCAATCCTCAAATAACAAACTGACAGCACCGTTCAATCTCAACATAGTGTAAGACATGCAGATAGCTCCGGATTCCTTGCTTTGCTTGGCAAGTTCAAAAATCTCATCGCTATTTAAGCCAGGAATAATAGGCGCCATCATTACATTGACTGGAACTCCAGCGGCGCTCAATTCTTGAACAGCTTTTAAACGCATGGCTGATGAACTGGTACGCGGTTCCATGCTTCTCCTTACCTTTTCATCCAATGTGGTTATGGATAAATGCACATGTATCAGTTTTAATTTGGCCAATTCACGAATGATATCCAGGTCTCTCAGGACCAAGGCGTTTTTAGTAATGATTCCTACAGGGTGCTTATGTTTTAGGCAGACCTCCAGTAGTTTTCGTGTGATTTTGAACTTTCTTTCAGCCGGTTGATAGCAGTCAGTATTGCCACTCAACATTATGGGACTTGCTTCCCAGCTCTTTGATCCCAATCTCTTATTGAGAAGCTGAGCCGCATTCTTCTTGACCATTATTTTCTGTTCGAAATCCGTTCCAGCACTGTATCCCCAGTACTCATGAGTAATTCGCGCATAGCAGTAAACACAGCCGTGCTCACAACCTTGGTATGGGTTCATGCTCCAGTCTGAAGGAACATCTGGGCTATCCACTCGGTTTACTATGCTTTTGGGATGAACCTCCGTGAATTGAGTCAACTCATTGACCACCTCATCTTCAGGAAAATCATAGTTTATGCTGTGTTTTGAGTAGGGGTTGTCCGTATTGATTTGGGCACCGCGCCCTTTGACTATATGGTCATTGGTAAGATTATTATCAAGCATGAAGATAATAATGTAGTCGAAAATAGGAGTAAAAGCAAGTGTGATTTATATTGGACGAGGGTGGGGTGGGCTAGCCCCCGACCGAAATTCACTGCATGGTGCTCTTAAAATATATCTTTTAGAAACCTCCTAAATTCTTGCCAAGAGCTCATCATCTTCTTCATTTCTTGCCACTTGGACCTCATGCTGAGATCTACCTCCGCAGCATGAACGTCCAAACCTTCTTCTTTAAAGCCAATCAAATCGTTGCTTTTTTGAAACTGTTGTCTTGCTTTTGCTGTATAGCCCAGCTTTTGTTCAGCTAAGCCTAAATTATTCAATATAGTAGCATCTTCAGGGTCTAGCTGATGGGCCTTTTCGTAGTC
>JAHEKB010000205.1 GCA_024638525.1 Bacteroidota bacterium | reverse complement strand
GAGTGTTATAAGAACCTACCTCCAATGGTAGACTTTTCCTGGACTATATATGAGGACACTCAAGAGTTGGAAGCATTGGTAATAAAGCGCTGCGATCCGTGCAGTTTACCTATGCCATAGTCCTGTTCTGAAATTTAAATCAGCTTAAATACCAAAAAAGCACGCTGTTATCGACAATTTAGCTTTTTGTATTTTTTACCTTATCTCAATTTCAATTATAATTGTCAGATGATTGTTGTTGCTGATAGTGGATCGACCAAATGTGATTGGATATTAATTTCATCAAGTGGTGAAGAGATCAAAACTCAAACCATGGGTTTCAATCCCTTTTTTCACGACTCTGCTCTTGTCGCAAGTAAAATTTCTGAAAATCACACACTGATGGAACACAGCGAGGCATTAAGTGCTGCCTATTTTTATGGTGCCGGATGTTCAAGCGACAATCGCAAAAAAGTCATTGAAGTAGCATTGAGGAATGTCTTTCCCAATCTGCAAAGCTGCTTAGTAGATCACGATCTTACAGGAGCCGCTATAGCAACAGCAGAAGATACTGCCGGGATTGCTTGCATTATGGGAACAGGATCTAACTCCTGCTATTGGGACGGTAAAAAAGCAGAAGAACTGCGGCCTGCATTGGGTTATGTATTAGGTGATGAAGGAAGCGGATCCTATTTCGGAAAACTTTTGCTTGTCGATTGGCTATACAATCGAATGCCAGATGACCTTCAACAAGAATTTACTCGACAATACGATTTAACAAAAGAAAAGATCTTTAGATCAGTCTACTCAGAACCTAATGCCAATGTGTATCTAGCCAGCTTCATGCCATTTGCTAGTGCCCACAAAGATCACAAATACATCAAACAAATGATCTATAAGGGATTAGCTAGATTTATCTCTATACATGTATGGTGCTATCCAAACTTTAGGGATGTTCCGGTGCACTTTGTAGGTTCAATTGCCCATTATTTTAGCGAGCAATTGGAACTAGTGGCTTTTAATCATAATTTTACCGTGGGTAAAGTGGTCAAGCGTCCAGTTAGATCGCTAGCTCAGTATCATTATAAGAAGAGTTTTTCGGAAGTATGAGTTTTAAAGCATGTATTTATGATCTCGATGGAGTGATTACAGATACAGCGGTATACCATTTTCAATCTTGGCAATGGGTCGCTGATCAAATCCATTTTGATCTGAGCCCTAAATACCACAGTAAACTCAAAAGTATAGGACGAAAAGAATCGCTTGAACGCATGTTAAAATGGGCCAGTGTTCGGATTTCTGAAGCTGAAAAACAGCATCTACTGCACGAAAAGAACAAGATATACTTAGGCCTAATTGATCAGATGGGCCCCTCAGAGGTCTTTCCGGGTTTTAAAAAATTCAACCAAGAATTACGCAATCTAGGAATCAAGGTAGGGGTTGGTTCCTCGAGTACCAATGCCATTCGCATCATTGACAAACTAGATCTCGTTTTGGATTTTGACGCTATAGTGGATGGAAGAATGATCCAAAACAGAAAACCAGAACCTGAAATTTTCCTTCAAACATGTGAAAAGCTTCAAATCAAGCCCGAAGATTGTGTGGTCATAGAGGATTCGCAAGATGGCATTGAAGCAGCGAGTGCGGCCAAAATGAAAAGTATTTCTTTTGGACAGGATGGTCCCATTAAGGCAGCAGATCTGCATTTTAAAGATTGGGGCTTGGCAAATGTGAACAAGATAAAAGACTTGTACTGATGCGAGTATGGGGCCTATTGATTATTACTATTGGACTGTATTCCTGTTCCAGTCCTGGGAGCTCATACAAAGATTCTAAGATTACCTCCTTAGCAGATCCTATTGAATTGAAGTATGACACAACATATGTGCTTCTCGATTCACTGTTTGACCAAGCTGTTGAATTGGACAGCAGTTATAGCGACGGACCATTTGAAATAATTTCGGTTTCTGACAATATGTTGGCAATCATAAAGAGCTCGCCCACTACCAAGCCTATTTATCAGCTGAGCCTAGTGGTTGACGAAATCCCTTATGCTGTGCCCTTGCGGGTAGGTAATGCGTCAATGCTTGAATTAAAATGGGAAGAGAGTGGAAAATACCGCATTACCGCCTTTGCTGATCAAAGTGATGGACTTTATGCCTTTTGGGAGAATTTCGCTTTAGAATCCAACCGCCAAAAATCAGGCGAATACAAGGTCGCGATTCCATCCTTTGCCAGTTTTGAGAAGAGAAGCCATCTCAGACTTGTTGCATATAATGATTCTGCAGTTTCAAGCATTCAATTGATTCCATTGCGGAAAGCCAAACCAGATATCGAGTGATGTCTATCTGAAGATCCACATCAGGGCCAATAGCAAGAAAGCATTGATGAGCAGAACGTAGATCAATATTTTCAAATGTGCAGTTTTCATTGTAGTATTTGTTACAAATTTAACGCCCTTAACGCTAGCCTATTATTTTAGCGG
Organism: Bacteroidota bacterium; assembly: GCA_024638525.1. GTDB lineage: Bacteria > Bacteroidota > Bacteroidia > NS11-12g > UBA9320 > JAHEKB01. The sequence continues at coordinate 1,776 of JAHEKB010000205.1, read as the reverse complement.
TGTAAATAAATTGTAAGCATTGCAAAAGCAGAAACAATATGAAAACTTGTTGAAAGATGCTCAAGCCTTGGTTGACCATAGCTTGGGGTACATTTCCAATATGGCTAATCTCGCTGCTCTTATACACCACGCTTTTGATCATCATTGGACGGGTTTCTATATTGTAAAGGGAGATTTCTTAGAATTAGGGCCTTTTCAGGGGCCAGTAGCTTGCAGTCGTATTGCTTTGGGAAATGGCGTTTGCGGTACAGCATGGGAAAAAGCCAAAACTCAAATAGTAGAAGATGTAAACGAATTTCCCGGTCATATTGCCTGCAGCCCTTTGTCCAAATCAGAAATTGTCGTTCCACACTTTAGAAATCATCAAGTCTTTTCCGTGCTTGACATCGACAGTGCAGATTACGGTACATTTAACCGTATTGACCAAAAATACCTAGAACAAATCATTAATCTGCTTTGAGCTTGATTCATACATATGCCAAGTGGTTTAAGCGGGTACTTCCCTCTCCATTCTCTCTAGCTCTTATTTTGACATTGCTGTCCCTCATTCTCGTTTTGATATTCTCTGAAAAGAGCAGCACGGAAATATTGCTGTCTTGGCAAAGCGGTCTATGGGAAAGCTCGCTACTCACTTTTGCTTTTCAAATGATGATGATGCTTGTACTAGGCCATGTTCTCGCATTGAGTGAAGCCGTGAACAGGCTGATCAATAACTTGATCAAGCCCATACAAACCACCACTAGGGCCGCACTTATTGTCTGTATGAGCACCATAGCGGTGGCCTATTTCAATTGGGGCTTAGGCCTCATCTTTGGCGCAATCATAGCGCGAAAGCTAGGTGAGCACTTCTCAACGATGAATAAAAAGCTCAATTATCCCTTGATTGGAGCCTGCGGTTATCTAGGCCTCATGGTTTGGCACGGAGGCCTTTCAGGATCGTCTCTAGTCAAAGCTGCAGAGGCAGGTCATCTTAGATCTTTGACAGGAAACACAAGCTTGCCCATTAGTTTAGGGTTTAATGAGACGGTTTTCTCCAACATGAATCTGATCTCCGCTTTGGGAATCTTCATTATCATTCCCCTATTTGCCAGGTTTTTAGCAAATAAATCACATGAGGAATACATTCCACTTTTTAAATCCATTGATTCATCCAAAAAAGAAACAACCAATGACGCCTTTGGCGCAGAACGAATGGATCGCAGCAGGCTATTAAGCAAATTAATTGGAGGTTTATTGATAGTAGTGACTGCTTTTGTCGCTGTTGTACACAAGGGAGAAAATTTGGGCTTTATAACTCCTAATTACATCAACTTTAGCCTCTTAGGTTTAGGCATTTTTTTTCATACTAACTTCCAAACATTCCTCAAGGCCGTTCAGGATGCCATGTCAGGAGCTGCGGGAATACTGATACAGTTTCCACTTTATTTTGGGATACTTGCCCTTTTAAAGACAGGAGGTCTTATTGAGGTGTTCTCAGATTTCTTCATCGCTATTTCCAACCCTACCACCTTCCCAATTTTCACTTTCATAAGCGCCGGCATAGTAAATGTCTTTGTGCCAAGTGGCGGAGGACAATGGGCTATTCAAGGACCCATCATCTTAGAAGCCGCACAACAAATTGGAGTACCCTTGAACAAAGCCGTTATGGCCTTGGCATATGGCGATCAGATTACCAATATGCTTCAACCTTTCTGGGCTCTTCCCCTACTGAGCATTACACAGTTAAAAGCAAGCCAAATCTTACCTTATACGCTATTGTTTATGCTAGTCGGTTCG
>JAHEKB010000204.1:3746-4244 GCA_024638525.1 Bacteroidota bacterium | reverse complement strand
AATTCAATGCCTTCTTTTTTATAGCTGAGTTTATAGGACTTTCTAAATGGGATAAATGACTCTACTGCTTCTGACTCCAGAGAACCTATGAATTCCTGAACATCTTGATCATTGATCACTTTCCCCAGCAATTGTTCCACTTGAATCGCCTGGGCAAAAGAAGCTTTAATGCCCGTTAAAACGATAAAGGCAAAAGCATATAGCCTAAATGTGCTTTTGAATCTCATTAGGGTCAAAATAACCCAATTCTCTTCAATCTTAGTACTCATTCCTACGGAATGAACGATAAATGGCTTCAATTAGTTGTCTAAGTCAAACTAAAGTGATTATGTGTGGTTTAATATTAGTTTTGCATCCCACTATAAATGTCAAAAGTTAAGGTCACATTTCGATTTGAAAAAGCTCATAAAGGAGAGATACATGTTGAAGCTGATGCTGGAGACAGCATTCTCGACGCTGCCTTAGACAATGATATTCACTTGAGTCACAATTGCGGTG
>JAHEKB010000204.1:0-3736 GCA_024638525.1 Bacteroidota bacterium | reverse complement strand
TTGCGGTGCAGTTTGCGCTTGCAGCACATGCCACGTCTATATTGACAAAGGCATGGATGAACTTCCAGAGATAACTGACAAAGAAGAAGATTTCATAGATCGTGCGATCAACCCCAAGATCAATTCAAGACTAGGTTGCCAGTGTATTCTTAATGCTGACATTGAAGTAACAATTCCCGATCAATCACAAATCATAGGACACTAAAGATGAGTAATTTTTTTGAACCACCAATGAACTGGTCTGATTATGAGGATATTGCAATTGCCCTCTATGAAAAATTTGGATCTGAATTTACCGAGGCGAAGATTTACCGTTTACGATTTACGGATCTTATTGAGTGGGTACTTGAACTGCCTAATTTCGAAGGAAAGCGCGAGGATTGCAATGAAGGTCATTTGGAAATGATTCAAAGCAATTGGGTTTATGAATGGAGGGACAATAAAGAATGAAGCACCCCCAACTGTCAAAACTAGCTTCAGTAAAAGCCTTTATCCTTGATGTGGATGGGGTTCTCACCAATGGCACAGTAAGAGTGACCGAAACCGGTGAGGAAATGAGATCCATGAGCATAAAGGATGGATATGCCATACAATACGCTTGTAAAATTGGCTATCCCATTATTGTGGTTTCAGGAGGCCAATCCGAAGGCGTTAAGCACCGTTTGCTTAGATTAGGCGTATCAGAAGTGCACCTAAAGGTCCAAGATAAAATGCCCGTTCTGGAGGCCGCATTAAGCAGACAGGGATTGAGTTTAAAGGACTGTGCTTACATGGGAGATGATATTCCCGACCTTCTAGCGATGCAGAAATGTCATATTGCTGCTTGCCCTGCTGATGCAGTTTGGGAAGTGAAAGAAGCTTCAACATTCATTAGCAATTATAATGGTGGCGAAGGATGTGTTAGAGATCTGATTGAACAATGCCTTAGGCTGCAAAATAAGTGGCCTACTCAGGTGTAATTTAAACTGTACAGGCTGTATTTCATGCGAACAAAGTACTGGATAAGGTACTTAGATTTGCTTTGTGTATTCTCTGCTTTCCAACTATAAATACCCCATTACCATTCTTTTTTTTGTGGTTTGGATGATCTTCTTTGATGGAAACAGTGTGATATATATGTACACGCAATACAAGGAACTTAAAGATCTCAGCACTCAACAATATTTTCTCAAATCAGAGATCGGAGACATGAAGCAACAAAAGCAAGAACTGTTTTCGACCGATGAAAAACTGGAGAAATACGCAAGAGAGCAATACTTCTTTAAAAAGGACGAAGAGGATATATTCATCATTGATTATATCAATGAATGAGTATGCCTGCAACAATTGCAATTACAATATACCAAGGCGATGCAATCTTAGTTGTAAAGAGTGAAATACCGGTTACAACAATAATCCCCAATTGCCCCCAATTGACCACTTTTTCACTAGCCAGATTGGTAAAGTAGAAGTTATCTGCTTCTATCCAATTCAAGCCAACAGGTAAGAACATTAGATAGGCTGCGGCAATGACCAGACCTGCGGATGCAGCGATCACTCCTGGCAAGGCTTTGACTACCAGTGGATGGGTCTTTATACTTCTCCAAATTGGATAAACAAAGAAGATCAATAAAGCTCCAGGTAAGAAAATCCCAATAGTTCCGACTGCACCGCCGGCTACTTGCTCAAGCACCGAAAAGCCTTTCATAGATAGAACGCTTGCATATGTGGCTATAGTAAAGATTGGACCAGGTACTGCTTGTACTAATCCTATACCCGTAATAAACTCATCTGAAGTCAAATACTGATTAAAGTTGACGAACTGCTCGTAAATCATTGGTATGAGCACATTACCTCCACCAAACACCAAGCTGCCAAATCGGTAGTTATTTTCAAACAGCAGCACCAAACGGTTAGAGCTAAGCTTGCCCATTATTCCAGCAGCTGCAAAGAGCGCTATGAACCAAACTAGGTTTCTCCAAGGTATCTTGACCTTTAAAGGTGTGTATTCCAGTTCCTTCCTACTGGTAAACAGATAGGAGATAACACCCCCAACTAGGAGTACAAAAGGGAAGATCCAAGGCGTTTTAACGTACTCTCCAATTACGTGTCTCAATAAAGCAGCTACTACAAAGGCAAAAATCCCAATGGTATAATCGAGCTTAGTAGAAACAGATTTCATAAACATCTTAATTCCTGCTGTCAGTACAAAGGCAATAGCCACAGGTTGAACAAATCGCAGATAATCAAGGAGATCGTGACTAAAGAATCCTACGGAAATAGCCAAAATTGTCAAAACGATAGCTGCTGGCAGAACCCACACTAGCAGAGTAAGGAAGGCTAGAAATGGCCCACCAAACTTGTATCCTATGGAAACCAAGGTCTGGGTAGATGAAGGTCCGGGAAGCATTTGACAGAGTGAGTAAAGCTCCAAAAGTTCCTCTGTTTTTAAATACTTCTTGTGCTCAACAAGTCGTTTGTTATACAGAGCCAGATGCATATTAGGACCCCCATATGCGCTCAGAGCAATGAGTAGCACATCTTTTAGAAAGATGATTCGCTTAATGCTTTTAACTTTGCTTGCCACTAGATGCCAATCTATACAAATCTATGAAAAAAACATTCTGGAGTCTTTCCATTCTTATAATGTTGATTAGTAGCACTATAACACAATCATGTTCGCAAAAATATGAAAGGGAGAACACACTTTTGGACAGTTTGGACCTAAGCTTGAATGCCTCTGAACAGCACTTGGACTTAGACATGGGAGTCATAGAAGAACGCATACTTGAACTGGGCATGCAACGCAAGGACATCCAAAGATTGCATAAAGACACCTTCAGTTATGAACTGGCTCAAAAAATGGGAAAGCAGAGAAGTTTACTCAAGGTTTATGGGAGAAGCATAAGCAATAAAGAGGTGTTCACAGAAGAGCTAGACCAATTGCGAAAGCAGGTTGCCGACCTCAGGTCTGATCTGAATAAAGACCTAATGGAAAAGGAGGCTTTTAAGGAGCATTATCGCAGAGAAAGAAAAGATGTTGAGCAATTGGAGTGGAACACAAATGCACTGAGGCGAGATCTCTACGAAATGGAACCCATCTATCAAAGACTTGCTCCAGAACTAGATCTCGTATTGGAAGGCTTATTTGAAAGGGACAGTCTCTAGGCTTCGCCCGCTGGACCAAAATTCATAGGAGGAAACTGCTGACCCTGCTCTTGCAGCTGAATCTCACCGAAGTTCTCTTCGAATTTCTTGATGTTGTCGTTCAATGCCATCATTAAGCGCTTGGCATGCTGAGGATTTAGAATAATTCGACTTTTGACCTTGGCCTTCGGCAAACCAGGTAACATGCGTATGAAATCGATTACAAACTCAGAATTTGAATGTGAGATTATCGCTAGATTGCTGTAAATGCCATCGGCGATTTCTTCTGACAATTCTATGTCTAACTGGTTTCCTTTGTTCTCTTCTGCCATGATAATTTAAAAACAATACGGCCTCGCTCTGTAGAACGAGGCCGTTAATTATATTATTGATTAGAGGCCTGAACCTCTTCAGTTGTTGCTTCCGTCGCACCTTCAGTTGAATCAGACTTTTCGCCATCATCTTCTTTAGCCGCCATCAGCATATCGTATTCCTCTTGAGAACCAACGACTAGATTCTCGTAGCTTCGGTGCCCGGTTCCCGCAGGAATCAAATGACCAACGATCACGTTTTCCTTTAGGCCTAACATTTCATCTACTCTACCTGCAAT
>JAHEKB010000020.1:13421-17350 GCA_024638525.1 Bacteroidota bacterium | reverse complement strand
AAATTTACAACCTCTGAATCTTTTAGAACCTTGGATACGCTTCAACGAATCAACTCTGTGAGTTTTCCCGGTTTGGGTCTCGGTGGATTGGCGAATTTCCGACTGACGGAGAACTTGGATCTCAGGGCCATGATCAATATTCAGTTAGTACAGAGAAATTTGGATTTTTATTTCAAAGGCGAGGAGGTGGTGACGGCTAAAATGGAATCTACCTATGCAGAATTTCCACTCTTACTTAAATACAAATCAAAGCGCCACAATAATTGGAGGCTCTACGGAATTGCTGGTCTAAGCTACCGCTACGATTTCATCTCTCAAATAGATGTAGATCGTTCCAACACCAAGGCAGTTATTGCTCTTTATCCAAATACCTTCTCCTATGACATTGGTTTTGGATTCGATTTCTATGCCACCTTTTCTAAAATATCTCCTGAAATACGATTGACCAATGCCTTGGGCAATCACATGGCAGCAGATGAGTACATATTTTCATCGAGCCTCGAAAGAGTGGCTCCCAGAATGATACAATTTAGCATAGTCTTTAACTAGTGTTCTTTAAGGTCGAGACAACAGATAGTGCCAGTGGTGCGCGCACGGGAATAATTCAAACAGATCACGGTGAGATCAAAACACCGATTTTTATGCCGGTGGGCACTCAGGCTACGGTTAAGACAGTTGCTCAAGATCGTCTAGAGGATGAAATAGATGCTGAAGTGATACTCGGTAATACGTACCATCTTTACTTGCGCCCAGGGATGGAGACCATGAAAAAAGCGGGGGGTCTCCATAATTTTATGTCTTGGAGTAGGCCGCTCTTAACCGATTCTGGGGGATTTCAGGTCTATTCAATATCCGATCAACGGAAGATAGAGGAAGAAGGTGTCATATTCAATAGCCACATAGACGGCAGCAAGATTCTATTTACACCAGAAAAAGTGATTGATATCCAAAGGGTCATTGGAGCGGATATCATCATGGCTTTTGATGAATGTACTCCATATCCCGCTACCAGAGATTATGCGCAAAGCTCTATGGAAATTACACATCGTTGGCTAGATCGATGTATAGCAAGAATGAATGAAACCGAGCCACTTTACGGGCACGCTCAAATTCTACTTCCTATTATTCAAGGAAGCGTTTATTCAGATTTGCGCGAGCTAAGCACAAATTACTGCTTGGAGAAAAATACAGCTGCTATAGCCATTGGCGGGCTGTCTGTTGGAGAACCTCATGAGGAAATGTACAAGATGACCGAAGAGGTAACATCCCTTATTCCCAAAGAAAAAGCCAGGTATCTAATGGGGGTTGGAACCCCATCGAACTTGCTGGAATGCATCTCTAGAGGGATAGATATGTTTGACTGTGTAATGCCTACCCGCAATGCGCGGAATGGGATGCTGTTCACAAAAGAGGGAACACTGAATATGAAGAATAAAAAATGGGAGCAGGACTTCAGTTCTATCGATAAAGAGCTAAGTCCGAGATATTCCAAGGCTTATCTTCGCCATCTATTTAAAACTAAAGAATATCTCGCAGGCCAGATTGCCAGTGAACACAATTTGAAATTCTATATGTGGTTGGTAAGACAAGCGAGACTTCAGATTGAGAAGGGTACATTTGGTGTTTGGAAGAATAATATGCTAACAAAATTAGACCGCAGATTATGATAGACGATTTATACAACAGGAGCCGTACTTTGAGCAAAGCGTGCATCAAGATGGCATTGGTCTTGCCAAATGATAAAGCTCTGGCAATAGTTATACGGGGAAATTTGATCGAAAGCTCTTCTAAGCTCAGTATTAAATGTAAGGGTTTAATGAATACACAAGGTCAAGAGCTTTTTATAAAGAATGTCAGCGAAGCGCGAGAAGCTGCAGATGCCTGTAACTATTGGCTAGAAATGGTTCACGAAGAAGGTTATTTCGAAGAACATATCATTGATCCGATCTTCCAAGAGAGTAAGGACATTTCCAAATTATTGGCTCTTGCGCTTGCGAAAGTCAAACCAAGCGGGTTCTAGTGAAATTCACCAAGCTGGATTTTTATATCGTTAAAAGGTTCCTCGGGGCCTTTCTTCTGGCGCTTGGACTTTTTACCATTATCATAATCATCTTCGACCTTTCTGAGAAGATTGACGATTTTATTGAGCACGAGGCTCCTTTCAAAGAGATCATTATAGACTATTACGTGAACTGGGTTCCCTTCTTACTCAATCTCTTTAGCCCTGTCTTTGTCTTTATTGCCGTAATATTTTTCACATCCAAAATGGCACAGAAATCTGAGATTGTCGCCATTCTCGCCAGCGGCGTCTCATATATTCGATTACTCGTTCCGTATATCATTACCGCCTGTATTCTCGCTTTCTTCTCCTTTGCTCTTTACGCTTGGATCATTCCCCGGGCGGATAAGACCCGAGTGGCCTTTGAGAATGAATACATCAGGGAGAGGGAGCATTATTCAAAACAGTACATCAAAAGGCAGATCAGGCCTGGAGTGATCATGACCATTGAGACCTTCAATCTAAATGACAGCTTTGGTTATCAGTTAAATATGGAACATGTTGAAGATGGAAGGCTTCAATCTAAATTAGGTGCGGAGAAGATGGTGTGGAATAGTGAATCGAACAGTTGGCAGATCAAAAATTATTGGATCAGGGAATTTAAGAATGGCAAGGAGTATCTTTATGAAGGCAAGGAAATGGACACCATGATACAGTTCGATCCTGAGAATTTCTTTAGAAAAATGGATGATATTCAGATGTTTAATCTCAAAGAATTGGATGAAATGATAAAGTCTGAGGACATGAGAGGTACAGGAAATACCTTTTATTATATCACGGAGAAGTACAAGCGCTTTGCATCGCCGTTCGCGATAATCGTTCTCAGTATAATAGGTGTTACCGTGGCTTCCAGAAAATCCAGAGGTGGAATTGGCTTGAATTTGGGCGTAGGAGTGCTGCTTAGTTTTGCCTATTTGATCATTATACAATTCTTCAATGCCTACGGTACAAGTGGGAGTATGCCGGCAATTTTAGCTACTTGGATACCCAATGTATTGTTTGCAGGCGTGGCGTTTATACTCTATCGTTTAGCTCAGAAATAATGCAAGAAGACTGGAAGAAAAAAGGCGGGATTCTTCTCATTGACAAACCACTAGAATGGACGAGTTTCGATGTTGTTAAGAAGATTAGAAATGTGTTGAAGTATAAAAAAATCGGCCATGCAGGCACTTTGGATCCATTGGCTAGCGGATTGCTGATTCTTTGCTTTGGCAACTACACCAAGCGAATAGAAGATATCCAATCTCAGAGCAAGACCTATGTCGCTAAAATTGAATTAGGCAAAAGCACACCTTCATTTGATCTTGAAACAGCTGTGGATGCTGAAAAGGCATATGACCATGTAAATCTTGATACTATAAATGAGGTGTTGCAAGATTTTCAAGGAGAGATCCAACAGGTTCCACCGGTCTATTCGGCATTGAAGGTCAAAGGGAAGAGGGCCTATGATTATGCGCGCTCAGGTGAGGAAATTGTGTTAAAGGCGAGAGCGGTGAGAATATATGCTCTGCAGATCATTGAATTTGAACCCCCTTTTCTCAGTTTGCAAATTGAATGTAGCAAAGGAACCTATATACGATCATTGGCCAATGATCTCGGCAAATCTTTGGGTACTCTGGCTCATTTAGTTGAATTGCGCAGGACGGATATCGGGGCATATTCAGTGGAAAGCGCACATGCTCCCACTGTGTTTAAAACTGAAGAAGAACTTTATTTGCAACGCATTCGTTGAAAGTACATCACCATATAGATCAGTTCCAACCCGAAGGCCCTGTAGTGCTTACTCAAGGGACTTTTGACGGGGTGCATTACGGCCATCAACAGATATTAAAACAAGTAGTAGATCAGGCTAAGTCTATTGGAGGAGAAA
>JAHEKB010000020.1:0-13411 GCA_024638525.1 Bacteroidota bacterium | reverse complement strand
AGATTGGTACTCTATCCTCATGACAATGATTTAAAGTTGCTTACCGATCTAGATGAGAAGATTGCCTTGATTGAAAGCTTAGGGATAGATCACATGATTGTTTTGCCTTTCACCAAAGAGTTTTCTAGAATGACTCCCAGACAATTTGTCAAAGAGGTCTTGGTAGCAAAGATCAAACTGACCAAATTGATCATTGGCTATGATCACCGTTTTGGAAGAAATAGAGAAGGTTCATTGAGCGATATGGAAAAATTCGCGGCTGAATATGGTTTTGATCTTCAAGAAATAACCGCACAAGATGTGGACGATTGTATTGTATCATCTACTACCATTCGAAATGCATTGCTAAATGGAAAGGTGGATGAAGCTGCTCGTTTCTTGGGTCGGCATTACTGCTTAAGTGGTCATGTACAGCACGGCGACAAGAGAGGAAAGAGCATGGGATACCCTACTTTAAATATTGGACCGGATTCGGATTATAAGCTGATTCCGGTCAATGGTGTCTACGCAATCCGCATGTTATACAACGACATGGAATACGGAGGAATGCTCAATATTGGAGACAATCCAACTTTTGCTGACAAGAAGTGGAGTATAGAAGCGCATATTTTTGGATTCGGAAAATCTATTTACAATCAAAAAGTGGAATTGTCGTTCATAGAACGTATGCGCGAAGAACAGCGATTCGAAAGTGTTGAAGATTTGATCCGACAGATGAAAGAGGACGAAGTCCATGCTAGAGAAATTCTTAAAAAATATTCGTAGAGCTTTTGGCTTTTTGTGTTTGGCAGTGGTATCGATGTATATCTATGGCCAGGATTCAGTGGTGCTAAAGCCCATGGATCATCATTATTTTGACAGAGATCTCATACCTGCTCAATCCATTTATGGTAATTCGTGGGATTCGCTCCATGTGGATAGTCCAATATTCGATCCCAATAAAATGGAATACGGTTATGGCTTGAGCCTTGTCGAGGAAGACTGTGAATACGTTCACCCCTTTAAGGGAAAAGTTACATCGGGATTTGGTTACCGATGGGGTCGAATGCACAAGGGAATTGATGTTGACCTGGTTACTGGAGATCCGGTTTTGGCCGCTTTTGATGGTGTAGTTCGCATTTCAAAATACAATTATGGCGGTTTTGGGCATTACGTGATGATTAGGCATTACAATGGACTAGAAACCATTTATGGACATTTGTCAAAAAGGTTGGTAGAATGCAATCAAACGGTTAGAGCAGGCGAAATTATTGGATTAGGAGGAAGCACCGGAAGGTCTACCGGTAGTCATCTTCACTTTGAAACCCGATTCAAGGGCAAAGCATTTGACCCAACTAAAATCATTGATTTTCAGAATTTCAGCCTGAAGACCGAGAGCATTGTTATCGATAAGACCTGGTTTCCATACATTACCAATAGTTATTCCTACGAAAGAAAATTTGCCAAATACTACAGAATCAGAAAGGGAGATACCCTGTCTGCTATAGCGCGTAGAAATGGTACGACAGTTACGGCGCTGTGCAGACTGAATCGAATCAATCGAAATAGCATTTTACGAATTGGGAGAACCATTCGGGTTCGCTAGTTTTTCCATTCTAGGCTTTTAATGCTCCTGTAAATGTCTTTCTTCAAGAAGTTATAAATTGGGGCGACACTGTCTCGATTGGTCTTTTTGTTGAAGTAGAAAGAACCTCTTATAAAATGATTCTTTTTATCCGTCAGATAAAAATTGAAGGGAGTGGCAGTGCGACCTTCCAAATCATAGATCATTCCATAATTTCCATTGCTGTCGCTAAATTCCTTTTCTATGATCTCCTCAGCTCTGCTAATGTGCTTAAAGGCCAATTGATATGAATCCTCCATTAAACTGTCTAAGCTGCTCATTCCATGGACCTGTCTATAACTCAAATGCAGAGTTGCATCAAAGGGTATATAATGCAAATCAAACCAACAGTCCTCGCCACTGCGCGCAGGCCTCAATTGACTATATCTCGGTATTTCAAATGAAAATGGACAATCCGAGTTTATGCTTTCATAAATCTTGTTCGGAAATTCAATTCTCGGATATGCATTCGGCTTTGGACTATAGTCCTTACACGCTGTCAAGCTGAGAGCAATTATCATCAACCACAGCTTATTCTTCTTCACCTGTGACATCTTTTTGATCTCTAATCAATTTAACGCGCTGAATGCGCCTGTCGTCTACGGATTCTATGATAAACTGAAAACCCTCTATCTCAATATTTTCTTTTTTGGAAGGAATGCCTTTGTGTATTTCCATAATCATCCCACCCAAGGTATCGGCCTCACCTTTTACTTCGTCAAAGACATCGGGTTCCTCATTCAAAATCTTCACTATATCATTTAAGGCAGTTTTCCCTTCGAAAACAAAGGTGTTCTCATCCAGCTTCGAATAGTGCAACTCATCTTCATCAAATTCATCTCGGATTTCTCCAAATACCTCCTCAAGAATATCTTCCATGGTGACTAAGCCGCTGGTTCCACCATACTCATCTACTACAATGGCCATATGGATTCGATTTTCTTGGAACTCCTCTAATAGATCATCAATTTTCTTGGATTCAGGGACAAACATGGGAGATCGCAATAGTGAAGTCCAATCAAAATCTCCATCGCTGTTGAGATAAGGTAAAAGGTCTTTGACATAGAGCAAGCCTCTTATTTGATCAAAACTCTCTTCATACACAGGAATGCGACTATAACTCCATTCAGCAACCAGGTCTAGAACTTCAGAAGCTGTTGTATTAATCTCAATACAAGCTACTTCTGTTCTGGGCTTCATAATCTGCTTGACACTGATATTCTGGAAATTGATTATGCCTTTTAGAATCTGTTTTTCCTCTATCTCATTGTCTTCATGAGCAATGTCAATGGCTTGACTTATTTCCTCCATGGAGATATTGTGCAAGCGATTCTTTAGGTATTTATCAAAAATATTTGAGCTGCCTGCAAGCAGAAGAATAAAGGGTTTGCCAATAGTATAACACCAATACAGCGGACGGGCCATTAAGCGAATGATGCTGAGGTTATTTTGTGTTGCATAAATTTTGGGAATAATCTCACCCAATAAAACCAAAAGAAAGGTTATCAGGCCAACTTGAATTACGGCTGTGATTATTGGCGTAAAAGCAAATAAAAAGCTGAACAGCCAGGAAGAAAAGACTACAATAAAGATATTCACCAAATTATTCATGAGCAAAATGGTCGCAAGAAGTCTTCTTGTGGCGGTTTTTCTACTCGGTTCGTTAATCAGATCCAAAGCGACTTGTGAGGCCTTGCTGTTCTCTTCATTCAATACCACTAAGTCATTTGGGTTTAGGCTGAAAAAGGCATTTTCAGAACTTGAAAACAATGCTGAAAAAATCAAGAATACGCCAATGACTACTATGCCAATAGCTATGTACAAACTACTCGTTCCCCAGTCGTGACGGAGAATGTCAGTTAAAAAGAGAAAGGTCTGTTGATAAGGTTCTGAGTCGTCCAAAGGAGTCAATTAATTAGAACGGAAGGTCATCTTCTTCACCCTCTACCATTTTCTCAATCTGAGCATCGTTGTGCGCCTCTACATCCTGCGCGCTGCCGCGGTCTTCATTTGCAGCCCTGACGCCAGTATCACCAGCTCTATCGAGCATATTCATGGTATTCACCCTGATTCTTGTCGTTCTTCTTTTCTGGCCGTCTTTTTCCCACTCCTCTGTTTTGATCTTACCTTCCACGTAAACCAAACTTCCTTTGCGTAAATACTTTTCAGCAACTTTGGCTAAGCCGTCCCACATTTCAAGATTATGCCATTCTGTTTGCTCAACCTTGTTTCCATTTCTGTCTGTATACCGCTCATTGGTAGCTAAGGTCAAATTGGCCACAACTCTGTTTTGATCCAAGTATTTAACTTCCGGGTCTTGCCCTAAATGTCCAACAAGTATTACTTTATTTACCATAGCTTAATTCAAATTGAGAAATTTTTCGATCAAAACCGAAACGGGATAACGATCGAAAAGATCTCGAAAGTCTATTTCAAATATAGTTGATTTTAACGGTTGAAACGCCTGCTCAGATCGAATTGTGTAAAAGTGTGCGTTTATCTTACGATGTGATAAAAGATGTTGGCATACATAGCTGTGCTCAAGCTCTACCTTCTCGCTTAATTCTATCATTTCGCGCAATTGATCTAGTGCAGTTTGCCATTTCATTTCTCCTTCTATAAGAGGGAACTGATACAATTGCTGCCATATGCCTTTTTTGCGTTGTTCGATATAGGTTTTGTTTTGAAACCGAAGGACAAAATAATGATGCGTTACGGTCTTTGCTTGCGTCTTTTTTCCTTTATTGGGTATTTTGGACTGCAGATTGTGCTCATTGGCGTAGCACTGATTTTGCAAAGGACATTCTGGGCAGATGGGGTTTTTTGGTTTGCAAATTTGAGAACCTAGTTCCATGATTGCCTGATTAAATACAGCAGCCTGCTTATTTGGGAAAATGGAAGCCAATGCTGCCTTCAGTTCATTTTTACCCTTGCCCATTTTTATATTTTCCGAGATTCCAAATAAGCGTGATATCACCCTTTCTGCATTTCCGTCCAAAACGGGATAAGGCAAATCAAAAGCGAATGAAGCTATAGCTGCTGCCGTATAGGGTCCAACTCCTTTTAGCTCGAGTATATCTTTATATTGCTTTGGAAATTCACCTCCGTACTCACTTACTATGCGTTTGGCAGTGTGATGCATATTTCTAGCTCGACTGTAATATCCCAATCCTTGCCAGTCTTTTAAAACTTGATCTTCACTGGCCCTAGCTAAGTCTTCAACCATTGGATAGCGCTCGGAAAACCGTTCGTAATAGGGCATGCCTTGCTCTACTCTTGTCTGTTGAAGCATGATTTCAGAGAGCCAGATTAGATAGGGATCCTTGGTTTGGCGCCAGGGAAGATTTCTGTAACTCTTATTGTACCAATGTATTAGCGACTCGGGAATTGCTTCCATACTTATTGTTCAAAAAAAATGGCAAGGTTCTTAATTATTGTAAAAAAGGTATATTTTTGTTCGGCAACACTAAAAATCTTATCACAAATGACTAAAGCAGAAGTAGTTAACGAAATAAGCGAACGCACTGGAATCGAAAGAGCAGTTGTTCAAGAATCAATCGAATCATTCTTCACAGTGGTCAAAGGGTCTTTAGTCAAAGGTGAGAATGTATATTTTAGAGGTTTTGGAAGTTTCATTTTACAGAAGCGAGCTCAAAAGATCGCCAGAAATATTTCAAGAAATACTCAAATCACCATTCCAGCTCACCACATTCCTAAATTTAAGCCATCAAAGTCTTTTGTGGCAAAGGTTAAAAGAAGCAACTAAGAAGAATATTGTCGAAGAACACTTTTGTTTTAGCCGCCATCTTCATTGGTGCAGCTCTGCTCACATTTCTTATAACCCGTTCAGGTTGCAATTCGAGTTTTCGGCCTCTTGAGGAAGCACAATCTTCTGAAGAACACGCTCATGAGCATCAAGATGAGCAGGATGGGAAGATTGCCAACTTACTAAAAGAAGCACATGATATCATGTATAATCAGACCGGACCTCCAATGCAAGGCATAGCAAAGTATAAAGAGGTATTGGCACTGGATTCTAACAATATAGAAGCCATCTATAATTTGGGGGTTCTCTCCATTCGCACTAATCAATTGGAAAAAGCCAAGGATAGATTTAAAAAATTGATACTTTTGCAGCCCGAAAATCAAGAATATGTAGACACCTATCAGGATATTCTGGATAAGCTGGGTGAACAATAAGTAAGATTACATAAAGGACATTTTTTATGCCAAGCGGTAAAAAAAGAAAACGACATAAGATAGCCACTCATAAACGTAAGAAGAGGCTTCGTAAGAATAGACATAAGAAGAAAAAATAACCTTTGAGAACCGTGCCATACGAACTAATTATAGACAGTGGCCAGGATTCAGACAGAATAGCTCTCTTAAAGGACAAGAAACTCGTTGAACTTCACCAGGAATTCCAAGACACAAAGTTTTCTGTAGGTGAAATCTACGTAGGTAAAGTAAAAAAGATCATGCCCGGGCTCAACGCAGCCTTTGTAGATGTGGGGCACGAAAAGGATGCTTTTTTACATTATCACGATCTAGGACCATATATTAAGTCCTGGATGAAAATTTCCAAATCTGCTCTCGAGGGCGGAATAAAAACAGGTGATCTTAGCGATTTTAAGATGGAGCCTGAAACCCTCAAAACCGGCAAGATTGGATCGATACTCAAGAGGAATCAACGAATCCTTGTTCAGATCGCAAAAGAGCCGATCTCTTCTAAAGGACCCAGGTTAACTACCGAGATAAGTATTCCCGGTAGATATTTCATTCTGGTACCCTTTTACGATACGGTCAATGTATCCAAGAAGATCAGCACGATAGAAGAGCGCAAACGTCTCAAGCATCTGGCTACCAGCCTCAAGACCCCAAAAATGGGCTTGATTTGCAGAACTGCCGCAGAACAAAAAGGCGGACAAGAATTACACAGAGATATTGTTGAATTGCAAGATCGATGGGAATCCATCTTCAAGAATGTGCAAGGGGCGGATGTCAGGGACAAAGTCCTAGGTGAGCCTCGAAGGAGCTTCTCAATTATCAGAGATCTTCTCAGCTATGATTTTAGCAATATAGCGGTCAACAACAAAGCCTTACACGAAGAGCTAAAGCATCAACTTTCGGGTATAAACAAAGAGTTGGTGAAGCGATTAAAGCACTATAGAGGTAAGGAGAAAATCTTCAGCCATTTTGGAGTTGAGAAACAAATCATGGCCTCTTTTGGCAAAACGGTTTCGTGCCCTGGAGGTGCTTACCTCATTGTTGAGCACACAGAAGCGCTACATTCCATTGATGTCAATTCTGGCAGCAAGCAGAACAGATCTAAATCTCAAGAAGAGAATGCCTTGGCTACCAATTTGGATGCAGCTCAGGAGATCGCAAGACAGCTGCGATTGAGAGATATGGGCGGTATCGTCGTGATTGACTTTATCGATTTGCGCAAGCCCGCATTGAAAAGACAGCTCACAGATGCATTAAAGGATGCAATGAGTGAAGACAAGGCTAAACACACTATCTTGCCCATGAGCAAGTTTGGTTTGGTTCAGATCACCCGTCAACGGGTTAGACCTGAAATGTCTGTAACGACCGCAGAAGATTGCCCTACGTGCCGCGGAACAGGGAAAGTGAACAGCAGTACATTAATTGATGATGAAATTGAGAGTCATTTGATCTATTTATTGCAGACTGCAAAACATAAGAATTTGACTTTAGTTTCCAATCCATACATCATCGCTTACTTAAAAGACGGTGTTCCTTCCGTCCGGCAAAAATGGTTTATGCAACACAGGCAATGGGTTAAATTAAAACAAGATACCAATTGCAATATGTTGGAATATCACTTTCTTGATTCTAAAGGTGAGTTGATCGATACAGAAAAACCTTGATGTGAAACTGATCGTTCTTGGCAAGACCAAAGAGGATTATCTGCGTTCTGCAGAGGATGAGTACCTCAAAAGGCTGCAGAGGTATGTGAAATTGGAATACCTTGAACTACCTGCCTCTAAAGGAGAAACAAAAGCTGCAAACTGTCTATTGCAAGAAGAAAAGCATCTGCTTAATAACATAAAATCACAGGATTTTGTGATTCTCTTGGATGAAAAAGGAAAGGAGCAAAGCAGTCGTGATTTCTCAAATCAGTTAAAAGAGTGGATGAATCACCAAAACAATCTGTGCTTTATTGTTGGAGGGGCATTTGGATTCAGTGCTAGTATCAAAGAGAGGGCAAATGCTAAATTATCACTATCAAAAATGACTTTTCCGCACCAGTTAGTCAGAACCATCTTTTTAGAACAATTGTATAGGGCATTCACAATTCTGAAAGGTGGGAAGTACCACAACGACTAGAGTCTGGCTAAAAATTCAACAAATTTTCCTGCTTTCTTTGAATTATGACATTCTTTGATATGTTTGCAACGAACCTATTGGAATGGCTAAGAAGAAAGATAAGAAAGACGATAAGAAAAAAATGGGTAGGCCGCCTACCAAACCGGTAACGAAACGCAAAGCGTATTATGTTTCCGTTAAAGTGGTCAACTCCATGAATTCTACATCAACTGATGTTTTGATAAGCAAGGATTCCATTGCTGAGATTAAGCAATTGATTGCGCGTTCCCCTCAAACGGTAACTGTATTGGGTTACTGGAATGGCAAGGCATATGAACCGGTGGATCTGAGTTGATAGAAGTTTAAAGATTCAAAGGGTGCTTCGGCACCCTTTTTTTTTGTGATAAGCAGATATTCTATATCATTTTGGTTGCTGAACCTAAGCACTCTTTTGTTCTTTTTTAGCTTCAATGTGATTATTCCGGAAATGCCAGACTACATCAGTTCTCTTGGTGGTGAGGATTTTAAGGGATTCATTATTGGGGTTTTTACCGTCGTAGCTGCAATTTCCAGACCGATAAGCGGAAAGCTAACAGATACCATTGGACGAATTCCAATTATGCTATTCGGAGGGACAATTTGCATAGTGGTTTCTTTTCTATACCCTTGGTTTGCCACAGTTTTTGGGTTTTTAATGCTGCGATTTTTTCACGGTATGTCAACAGGTTTTATGCCAACGGGAACATTAGCGTATTTAGCTGATATCATTCCTTCTGATAAACGGGGCGAAGCAATGGGAATAGTGGGCATCATGAACAATGTTGGTTTTATCGGGGGGAATGCCTGCAGCAGTTGGATTACACAGACTTATGGCATTGATTTTTTATTCTATACCTCTGGTCTATTTGCTATTCTGTCTGTCGCCGTCATTTTAAAACTGAAGGAAAGTCTTCACTCTCCGGCCAAGTTTAGCCTTGCGCAACTAAAAATCAGCAAACAAGATATCTATGACAAAAGGGCGACCGAGCCGGCCATATTGATGATACTGACTACCATTACATTTGGAGCAATGCTCACTTTAATCCCCGATTATTCCAAACATCTAGGAATTGAAAATAAGGGATTGTATTTCTCGGTTGCTACTGGATCTACTCTATTGGTTCGCTTGTGGGGCGGTAAACTTTCAGACCGGATTGGACGGTTGAAAACCTGCATGATCGGCACCTCATTTTGGCTGTTGACTACCCTCTTACTGATGAGCCTAGATAGGGATATATTCTTTCTGGCAGCCGTCACCACGGGAATCGCTACAGGTCTCAATTCTCCTGCTGTCTTTGCATGGGCAGTGGATGTTGCCAATGGGGTAAAATCAGGTAGAGCCATGGCCACGCTTTTTATTTCTTTGGAAATTGGGATAGCTACCGGAGCTTTTTTGTCAGCTGCTATTTATGGAAATAGCTTTGTACGACTGCAATGGGTGTTTGGCGCGATGACGTTCTTCAATGTGCTCGCACTATTATTTTTAATCAATAAAAATAGGTTGTATAATTCTGTAAATCAGTAAGTTAAACTCAATAGTTTTACGCCACATTTTTCGACGGATTTTTATTGCTTTTTAACTGTTTTGGTCTAGCTCGATTTTCTATTTTTGCACCGGTTTAAGAAAGGATGAGCAAGCATATAAAGATCAAACGCGGTAAGGACATCCAACTTGTGGGAAGCGCCACAAATCAAGTCCATCAAGCCGCTGCTTCTGCCACCTATGCCATCAAGCCCCATGACTTCAAAGGATTGGTTCCAAAGCTGATGGTTAAGCAAGGTGATGAAGTTCAAGCAGGAGACTGCCTTTTTGTAGACAAGAAGAATCCCAATATTTGTTTTACAGCACCGGTTAGTGGAGAGATAGCAGATATCGTCAGAGGTGATCGTCGAGCAATACTTGAAGTAAAAATACTTGCGGATTCGGAAGTCCAATACAAGAGTTTTGATACTCAAGCACATCAGGGCTGGTCTGCAGAACAAATAAAAGAAACGCTGTGTAAGGCTGGTCTTTGGCCGTGCTTGGTGCAACGTCCATTTGGAACCATTGCTGAGCTTGATGTCGTACCCAAGGCTATACATATTAGTGGGTTTGATAGTTCACCATTGGCCCCAGACTACAGCTTGAGTCTTGAAGGGGAAAAGGAAAATATTCAAGTGGCGATTGATGTATTAGGTAAATTGACCGACGGTATTGTACACCTCAATACACATCAAAATAAAAAGGTTGCAGACTTAGAAGGCTTGTCTGGAGTAAAATACAACAGTTTTAGTGGTCCGCACCCAAGTGGACTTGTTGGTATTCAGATTCATCATATAGACCCCATCAATAAAGGAGACGTGGTTTGGACCATAAATCCTCAACACTTGACCTTTATTGGAAGGCTTTTCAAAAATGGCAAACTGGATCTTTCACAAAAGATAGTTGTAGGAGGTTCAGAAGTTCAGAAGCCCGCCTATTATCAGAGCAGATTGGGAGCCAGCGTTGATGCTGTCCTTAAGGATAATCTGAAAAGCGATAATGTCAGAGTAATCAGTGGCAATGTACTCACCGGAGATAAAATAAGCCAAGAGGGTTATCTCGGATTCTTTCATCAACAGCTTTCCGTTATTCCAGAAGGAGATCAATACGAATTTCTAGGGTGGTTGCTTCCTTCTTATCCAAGGCCAACTATTTCAAACTCTTTGCCGATTTCTAAGTTTTTAAAGAAGAAGTTTAAAGTGAATACGAATTTGCACGGAGAGGAAAGGGCATATGTTGTCAGTGGGCAGTACGAAAAGGTTCTTCCCATGGATATACTTCCAGTGCAGCTGATTAAAGCCATCATGGCAGGCGATCTAGATAAAATGGAAAAACTTGGGATATACGAGGTGATAGAAGAAGATCTTGCCCTCTGTGAATTTGTTTGTACTTCTAAGATAGAAGTTCAAAGCATATTAAGTGAAGGAATTGAATTAATGGCCGAAGAAGTATAGCAATGAAATTTCTAAGAGATACATTAGATAAATTAAAACCGACTTTCTCCAAAGGAGGAAAGCTCAGTTTTCTGCATTCTACATTCGACGGGTTTGAAACCTTTTTGTTCGTGCCAAACCAAACGACCCAAAAAGGAGCTCATATACGCGATGGAGTAGACCTCAAGAGAACCATGTTCACTGTTGTCATAGCACTTATTCCTGCTTTGATCTTCGGAATGTGGAACATAGGATATCAGCATTTTCTGGCCATGGGGCAAGAATCAACCCTAATGGCCAACATTTGGTATGGATTTTTAAAGACCTTGCCAATTCTAATCGTTTCCTATGGCGTTGGTTTGGGAATTGAATTCATGTTCTGTCAACTAAAGGGACATCCTATAAACGAGGGCTTTCTGGTTACCGGTATTTTGATACCCATGTGTCTTCCTCCGGATATTCCACTAGTATTGGTTGCGGTGGCTACCGCATTTGCTGTCATTGTGGGCAAAGAGGTTTTTGGAGGAACTGGAATGAACATATTAAATCCCGCGCTTACCGCAAGGGTTTTCTTATACTTTGCTTACCCTGGTGATATGTCTGGAGACGAGGTTTGGGTTAGCGCTCCCAAAGATCAGTGGGTAGATAATTTTTCTGGTGCTACCAATTTAGCTGATGTATATAAAGCCAGTAGTGAAGGGGCCACAGAATTTGTTTCAGGTGCAGGAGGAACATTAAAGGCGAGTGCATGGGATTCATTTCTGGGAATCATTCCGGGTTCAATTGGAGAGACATCGACTATAATGATACTCATTGGAGCATTGATTCTTATTGCAAGCGGAATAGGCAGTTGGAAAATCATGTTATCTACATTTATCGGAGGTTACCTCATGGGCTGGATTTTGAATGCTGTTGGAGGAAATGCCTATTACGATATGCCTGCATACTATCACTTGATTATCGGTGGCTTTGCTTTCGGTGCAGTCTTTATGGCTACCGATCCGGTATCAGCAACTCAAACAGAGACAGGCAAGTGGATATATGGCTTGCTCATTGGTATACTAACTGTCTTGATTAGGGTGTATAACCCGGCATATCCAGAGGGCATCATGATGGCCATTCTATTGATGAATGTCATGGCACCACTGATAGATAATTACGTTGTTGAAGCTAACATTAAAAGGAGGTTAAAACGTGTCAAAGTATAATAAGGATAGCGGCGGATATATATTCATGTTCGCAGTAATTATGACCATACTGCTGGGAGCGGTATTGGCATTTACATCAGAAAGCTTAAAAGAAAAACAAGCTGCTGAGCGGGAATTCGAGAGAAAAAAGTTCATTCTTTCCGCAGCCCTTGGGAGTGAGACCATTACTACTATGGCCAAGGAAAATCGGCAGAATGTGGAGGATCTCTATAACAATCGCGTTGCGGATTATGTAGTTAATAATAAAGGCGAATCCATTGACGGATTATCCGCTAAGGATGTAGTAGTATCTAAGGAGTATAAATTGAATGAACAGGAGAGAAAGTTACCTGTTTATACTATTAAAAAAGAAGGAGAAGAAGAAGTAGAATACTACGTAATGCCAGTATTTGGATACGGACTTTGGGATAATATCTTTGGATTTGTGTCTTTGAGAAGTGACCTGAATACGATTCAAGGGGTGATTTTTGACCACGTTGGTGAAACCCCGGGTTTGGGTGCGCGAATTACTGAAGCTGCCGTGCAGAACCGCTATATCGGAAAGACCATTTATGCCGAGTCAGGTAATTTGGTTTCCGTGGACATGCAAAAAGGTGAAGGTGCTGATTATAGTAATGATCCTCATAAGGTAAATGGACTGACTGGTGCTACCATCACTGGTGTTGGAGTAAACAATATGATGTTGGCCTATATGGATTTGTATCAAGATTTCTTTAACAAGGTAAAAGCAAACTAAGATGAGCACGGAAACACTGGAAAAAGAAGTTATAGAGGTAAAGAAAGAACCTTTATTCTCTAAAAAGAACCGCAAGCTGGTTTCTAATCCTTTGGATGCAGACAACCCTATTACCGTTCAGGTATTGGGAGTTTGTTCAGCGCTTGCTGTGACATTGAAATTGGAGCCGACTGTAGTTATGTGTATTGCAGTTTGGGTTGTAATGGCCTTTTCATCAACAGTGATTTCACTATTGAGAAACACCATACCAAACAGAATAAGAATTATTGTTCAGTTGGCGGTAGTAGCCTCTATGGTTGCTATTGTGGATCAAGTGTTACAGGCCTATGCCTATGATGTGTCAAAGCAATTGAGCGTCTTTGTCGGCCTGATCATTACCAATTGTATAGTTATGGGAAGGTTAGAAGCATTCGCATTGGGCAATAAGCCGTGGCCATCTTTCTTAGACGCTACGGGTAATGCCTTTGGATATGCGGCAATCTTGCTTGTGGTTGCATTTGTTCGAGAGTTTCTCGGAAGTGGTTCGATCTACAATTACAA
>JAHEKB010000203.1 GCA_024638525.1 Bacteroidota bacterium | reverse complement strand
GCTTCGAAGTTCATACCCCACATTCCTTACCGCCCTGCTCGGTGGTTTCAGTTAAAATAATGACGTATAGAGATAACAGTTCATTTTAGTCATGTCAATTATTACCAATTTTATTATTCAGCAGGCACCAAATAAGGGGTAATGCCAATAGTAATTATATCGCGAAGGAACCCCATCACTTCTTTTCTCCAAATATCATTGTGATCCTTAATCAGACTGCCATCAACATAAATATTTAATAAGGGATTCAATGGATGAGTGCGCCCCAAATGAGTTAACTGCACTTCTTCAAAGTCCAACTGGCTACCAAAACTTTGGCCAGCCCATGCTTTCTTGAGATCACGAAAATTAAAATCTGATTTACGAATATTTTTATCTTGTAATGGGGCTAACTTATGGGTTTGATAGGGTTCAAAATGTCCAACAGTAGTGCGATCAGCTGTAAATTCATCAATTGTTATTTTAGCTACGCCATCTTTCGTGCATATGTGACGAGTTAAGTCTTGATGGCTTTCTAACAAGACGGCGTTTCTTCCAACATAGGGAAATATATAACGCGTTACAGCATCTGCCTCTGATGTAAGTATAACAAGAGATGGTGGCAGATCCTTCGGATAGTGCCTACAGTTATTTTGTAACATGTCAAACAAAGTAGAAGCGCGCAATGCCTCAAAAGCTGGGTTTATTAAAACTACAAGGTTGCCAAAAGCTTTATAGTTTTCCTGGAATATTCTATCACCTCTAGTGTCAATAATTCTGTCTGCCATCACTTGTTTCAACGCAGTAAAAACTACTTGACCACCAAAACTATGCCCGATTACCACCATTCGACTACTGGGAGGTTTAGACTTGGTCATATTTGTTGCTGCTTTTATATTAACAATTCTTCCAAGTTTTAATAAAACTTCGGTAACGCCCAGTAATCCTACTTGCAGAGCAGTGTATTTACGACTCCAGAAAGTTGTATATTTGAGTATAGGAAGGACTGAGGAATCCCCACGCCAGCCAATATATGCGCCTAAAATCTTACGTTTTGCACGCTTATCTTGTTGGCTAGCTACGGTCTCGTTATGAGAAATTCCTGCAAGAAGCTGCTTAAATGACTCCACATTGGAATCGCCAGGTGCAGCATCATGCTGCCAACCATGAACAAAGACGATAACAGCGACATCGTCAGTGCCAGTAATTGTTGAATAAGTATCAAGGACTTTTTCCATTTGCGCGCGATCACGTAGCTGACCTTGGTCATCATACTCAATAAAACCCAGATGAAATTCTTTATCCGTGTTTGGAAAATGATGTGCGATTGCATTTTTCTCGCAATTATCCAATGAGTCAGAAATACATTTATTTAATTCGTTACGATATATTTCATTATGCGCACAGGCACCTAGCAATGCGCTTAGTGATAACACAATAAGTACTAAACATTTTTTATACGACATAAAAACCTATTCCTATTATCGAATCTGCTGTGCGTCATGTGCGTCATGTGTGTCAAATAGCTCTTAAATATTATTGTAGCTTACTCTATCAATGTTGTACCTACCCTTCTTTACTTTCCCAAATTCTGGAAAAAACTTTTCTGAATATAAAATCTGCAAACGCCTGAATGGTGATTGGCTATTATTAAAATTAAAGCTTTAATGCCTCAATTAATAGTAGTATCTTATTGGGTACTTACATTACACAAGGAAATATAAAATATAGAGGCCTGAAAATAAAAGAATTAACTTTATTATCATATATAGCCGTGGGATTAATCAGTACTGCAGCTATTGCCGGATCTCCTCCCGGACCTGTCGGGAAAACAGTAGGTGGTGCTGCTGGAGCTGGTGTTGGTGCGGGCATAGGTGCTGCTGAAGGTGCATTAGCAGCTCCCGCTAAAGGTCTTAAAAGTGCATCGAAATGTGTTGATAAAACAGGCCTGCCCATTCTATGTACTGCAGCAGGTGCCATTGATACAGTTGCTACAGTTGCTAGCCCTGTGGGGGGTACCTTAAAAGGTACTAGTGAAGGCGCAGCAGCAGGTAGTGGGAACTAGTCAACTATTGAATATTAATAATAGTTGTAAAATAAAATCATGAACGTATAACTACAACAAAATTTAAGCCCGGCCTAGTGCCGGTTTTTTTTGTATATATGCGTGCCCGCTTTTGGCACAAAGTATACATTCAGAGAAGTGCCTGCCTAGTGATTTGCTACTATAAGACTCAACCTTTACACTCTCATTGCCACTAGTATAAAAAGTTCGGACTGGTCAGCTGACTATCTACAAATCTTTAGTTCTATTATTTTATCTTAGATTTAAGTGTAACTAGAAATCTGATTGAGCGAAAAGTTGAATAGGCAGAAAAAATCAGGAGATAGTATCGCGAGGGTATGCGCTTGGCTTCTGGGCACAACGTCGCTGCTAGCAGCATATTTCCCAGTAGCACTAGGACAAGAATCATTGTCAGAGCCGCCGGTGAAGAGCAGTCCGGCATCAGCTACACAGGTGAAGACAGATGATCCCGCAGAAGAATCCAATATCGGGACAAAGAAACGTCGTTCTCTAGTGGGACCTCAGCCGGTGACGCCGGAGCAACAGGAAGAAGCTGAACGTATCCAACAACTCAATGCACAGTACGGGACCGATCCTACAGCCATCGTGGGACGAGTCCAGCTTACTTCCCAATTTCGCAACCTCCCTCTGAGCGCGAGCTCTATCTTAACTGTGGCTCGCGTCGATCTGCCGTTTCAGGGAAATTACTTGGTCCGTGTGGCGGCTCCATTCTTGCAATCAAGCGTTCCGGGTCGGACCGGCACCACCAACGCGCATGGTTTCAGTGATCTTGGAGTCACGCTAGGGTGGCGTGCCTATAACACACCCGAATATGCCTTTTTTCTTGGCATGAGCGCGACGTTCCCTACCGCCTCCGAAACCAAAGTGGGGCTTGGCAAGTATAGTCTGGGTCCGGTCATCGCAACGTCCCGGTTTCTTCCTAAATGGGAATCCTTTCTGATAGGGGTGTTATCACATCAAGTCTCCGTCGGCGGCGATTCCGATCGAAAATCCATCAATGTTTCGAACCTATCGCTACGAATCAACACCATCTGGGCTGAGAAGTGGTGGAGTATTGCGCAGGCTGGGTGGCGACTCGATTGGGAACGAAGTACTAGGGGTAGCATGAACCTCGAATTCGAAATTGGCAGGAATGTGGTGAGTAAATGGGGAGTGTTTATACGTCCTGGTATCGGGGTTTTTGGGCAGGATCTTCCCGGTTTTGGCTATAGATGGAGTATCCAAGGTGGTATTCGCTATGTGTTTATGAGTTTCTAGGCTGGTATAGTAGATACTAATATTTCTATCACAGATAATGGGAATAAACTCGTGAGCTATGACTCTAATGGGGATGGAAAAGTTGATGAGAAATATTATGATAAAGATGGCGACGGAAAATGGGAGCGTTCATATTATGATGTAGACCATGATGGAACTATTGACCTTATAGGATTTCATTCAGATGGAACTAGGGTCGCTTCAAGTTATGAGTAATATAAAGGGTGATTTCTTATACCTAGGGCGCAATTATCCGATTAGCTTTATCTCGCGCGTAATGCGTGTGCGTCGTGGGGTAGAAGCTTTCTTTATAACTTCTACTCGCCATTTTAACCAACCAGAACGTAAAGCCTTAATAGATTTTTTCTTACCAGCTTCTGTTTTAGCACCAGTACTCATACCTCCGTGAAATTTACATTTACCCCCTCTTAATAACAGCTTACATTGGCAGGGCAGACCTTTTCTATTCTTTGCTCCGCATATTTTCGTTAGTTTCTTTCTTCCGTTTCGCATACCGATTCTATACCCTAAATAAGCTCAGCTTTATGCGCCAGCGATGTAAAGCAGGTTAGAGCATTAAGTGGATCACCTAGTGCATGAGCCAATGCTGGATTAGATGCTTCCTTAATTGTGCGGCATACCTTGCGCCATACTGCGATTACGCATCTCGTGCAGGCAGGTGTAGACTTACCAACAGTGAAGCGTATTTCAGGCCATAAAAGTCTAAGCATGGTGGAGCGTTACAGCCATCAAAACGGCGCACATATCGAGTCGGCTATGGACAAACTTTCGGAACGTTATCGGCAAGTAAGCTGACACGATTACACAGGAATTACACAGATACCCGAAAAGAAAAAAGGCCTGCATCACTGCAAGCCTCATTTCTTCTGGTGGGTCGTGAGAGGATCGAACTCTCGACCTACGGATTAAGAGTCCGCTGCTCTACCAGCTGAGCTAACGACCCAGAATAGAAATTGTATACAATTAATTGCTGGC
>JAHEKB010000202.1 GCA_024638525.1 Bacteroidota bacterium | reverse complement strand
CGTCAACATGCTTAAATATGATGAAGTCTTTGCCATCATATCTGTGAAGACCTTCTGCGGTGGCCAGCCAAACATAGCCATCCTTTTCACGCTCAACAGCGGTTATAGTGCCCATAGATATGCCGTCGCTAACCTCTATATTCTGAAAGCGAATGAGATCTTGAGCATAGGAACCAAGAGTTAGAACTATGCCAAAAAGAAAAACTATTATGCGTTTGTAGTTCTGTTTAAACACTGCTCAATGCAGCCAAAAATGCTTCTTTACGACGTTTTGATACACTGACCGTATCACCAGAGGTCATAATTGCATGGCCGCCTTCTCCACGAACATACGTCTTTATTTCGCTAAGATTAACGAGATAAGACTTGTGACACCTAAAGAATCGAGGATCCTCTATGCGGTTCTCATACTCCTTGAGATTCTTAGATGTGGTTATTCTTTCGCCGGACTTCAAATGAAAATAGGTATATGCACCATCCCCCTTGCAGTATAAAATATCTGCTGTTTTTAGTATGATCAAACCTTTTGAAGTGGAAAGGGAAACATGATGCTGTTTTGGACCCGCAGCTAAATCAAATCTTTTTCTTACTCGTTCAACGGCATGCTGTAAATGCTCAATTGAAACGGGCTTCAATAAGTAGTCAACTGCATCTGACCTAAATGCCTTCACTGCATGTTCTTCATGGCCTGTGACAAATATTACATTCTGGTCTTTGGCTTTTAAGCTTTCCAAAATTTCAAATCCATCGCCATTGCTCAAATGAATGTCTAAAAATACCAAATCTGGTTGATGATCTTCAATACTCTTGATACCTGTAAGCACCCCGTCTGCTGTGCCAACAATCTCAACATTCTCTACAAAGGAGTTCAAGAGTAATTTTAAATTCTCTCGGCTCTTTCTTTCATCGTCAATGATTACGGCTTTTAGCATAATTGGTGTTTTAAGATTTAACGAACTTTTTACTCTCTATATGATCAGGATAGACCAGCTGAATAAAATAAATGCCCCGGCTCAATGAACTGACATCTATCTGATTCGCCACTTGTTCCACTTGAATTGATTCTCCACTGAGGTTGATGATTCTAACTTCAGAAGGTTCGTGCAATAGCCGTAGGTGCAATACGGAAACGGCAGGATTTGGGAAGATTTGAAATTCCGCCTTATACTTTTCTTTTCTATGCGCGGCCAATACATCCCCAACAAGATGATTAACTTTATCTGCATTGATGCCCCCATTGCCGTATGAACCACCATCATCTATGGTTGAATTATCCCCTTGCTTTATGTCTGGATCATCCCAATCTTCAAATACAAGTGTATCGTCTTTTTGATTGATCATGTGCTTGATGTGACCCTTCATGCTTGAATCTATAATAACCAAATGCTTCTTATCTTCTTTTTGCTTTGACTTCTCACCATTCTCATTGTCAGCCAATAATTGACCAGAGAAAACAAAGCGGAGTAGAAGCGATAAGAGGATGCTTTTTTGCATCTTACTAAGATAGCGAAAGTATAAGTCATTATAGTGTCGAAGTTTGAGCAATGGACTCAATGGATTTGTAAACGGAATAGGGCAAAAAGAAAGTCGGACGAGAAATCTCGTCCGACTGATCAACTAAAAGCTAAGCTTACGAAAACTACCTTACCGAAGTACTGAAGGTATTTCCATAATCATGCCACGATCAATAAAGTTGAAGGTTCAGCGGTATTTGCATCCTAACCTTCACTTCATGACCACCTTGTTCTCCTGGAATCCATTTTGGCATTTTCTCGAATAGTTTAATGGCCTCGTCCTCCAGACCTATTCCTTTTAAAGTGCAGTCAACTACCTGACAATCTGATACTTTTCCATCCTCATTGATTACAAATCGAATCATGAGCTTCACATTTTCATCTCTATCGAACATGGCTTGCGGGAACGAATAGTTCTCTTGAACGAACTTTAATAAAGCAGTTCTTCCACCTGGAAATTGAGGCATTGACTCAACAAAGCTGTCTATTTTATAAGACTGGCCGCTACGGGTATTTATAGGGAGGTAACCCATGGGCCCGGAAGGCAACTTTGATCTTTGAAACAATGGTTCATCTTTCTTAAATAAATCGGTCACAGCAACCACCGTGGAAAGATCAAATGGAATTAGAGAAGCCTTGACTTGATCGATAGCTTCTTCTTCTATCTTCTTTTCAGGGCTGTAAATAAATGGACTGTCTACGAAAAGGGGCTCAAAGCTCCGTGATTCTATCCCTTGTGTTTTGTACTCCAAGTTGACAAACCAATTGACAAAGAGCAGAGCAATGACTAGTCCTATCTCAAAGAGAATGACTCTATCGGGCCCTTGATTATGATGCTTCATATGGGGCTAACCCTTATGAAGCACGATAAATTGTTTCGAATTAAATAACGCTGGAATTCAGTTTACGAACGATCACTTTTTTGATAAACCCGCGAATCTTTCCTTAACCGGTGATGGTATTGGGGTAGGCAATCCGGATTCATCTATTCTCACAAATGTTATGAATGTACTCACTACCACATCCTCTTCATCAGTATAAACACTGACCTTTCTCGCTTCAATTTTAAATTTGATGGAGCTATTGCCTATTTCTGCTACCTCGCCGTAAATGCGAATTAAGAATCCTTCTTTGACCTTCTTCTTGAATACCAGTTCATCTACCTTAACGGTTACCATATTTGGTGTATGACAAGTACTCACAGCCATTGAAGATGCTGCTTCATCAATCCAGGCCATCATAATTCCCCCAAAGAGATTTCCGTGCACGCCGAGGTCCTTGGCCATGCAGATATGTGTTGTGACTAGTTGCATTATCTATTAAACAGATGAATCTACTTTTCGCTTTCGGCCGCAGTCCTGCCCTTTTCAGGACGCATCTGAGGGAAAAAGAGTACTTCCTGTATGCTTTCATTATTGGTCAGCAACATGACCAAGCGATCAATTCCTATTCCAATCCCCGCAGTTGGCGGCATGCCGTATTCCAGTGCCCTGAGAAAATCCCGATCAATGAACATAGCCTCATCATCGCCTCTTTCCAGCAACTTTGTCTGTTCCTCAAATCGCTC
Source organism: Bacteroidota bacterium (assembly GCA_024638525.1). Lineage (GTDB taxonomy): Bacteria > Bacteroidota > Bacteroidia > NS11-12g > UBA9320 > JAHEKB01. The sequence continues at coordinate 1,304 of JAHEKB010000202.1, read as the reverse complement.
TCTCTGATCTATAGGATCATTGAGCTCGCTGTAACAATTAGCGATTTCCTTGCCATTAATGATCAATTCAAATCGCTCTGTCAACTCTGGATTATCACGATGCTTTTTAGTCAAAGGACTCATGCTCACCGGATAGTCCATGATAAAAGTAGGTTGGATCAAATGGTCCTCTACCTTTTCCCCAAAGATCTCGTCTATCAATTTGCCTTTCCCCATGCTTTCATCCACGGCAATATGAAAGGATTTTGCCGTTTTTCTCAACTCATCTTCATCCATTTCGCTTACATCCACTCCGGCGTATTTTTCGATGGCTCCAAATAGACTTAGACGTTGAAAGGGTTGACCAAAGTCAATCATCTTCTCTCCAAACTGCACCTCGGCTGTTCCATTGACGTCAATGGCGATCTTCCTTAACATTTCTTCTGTCAAATCCATCATCCAACGATAGTCTTTGTATGCCACATAGAGCTCCATTTGGGTAAACTCGGGATTGTGAGTTCTATCCATTCCTTCATTTCTAAAGTCCTTTGCAAATTCAAAAACCCCTTCATAGCCTCCTACAATTAAGCGCTTAAGGTATAGCTCGTTGGCAATTCTCAAATAAAGCGGAATGTCTAAAGCATTGTGATGCGTTATGAATGGCTTTGCTGCCGCACCGCCTGGAATACTCTGAAGTATTGGTGTTTCTACTTCAAGGTAATCCTTCTGAAGTAAAAACGAGCGCATAGAAGCAATGGCCTTGCTTCTCTTTATAAAGGTTTCTCTATGCTGTGGGTTAACAATGAGATCCACATATCTCTTTCTATACCTCTGCTCCGGATCTGTGAATGCATCGAATACTTTACCCTCTACCTCTTTGGGCATGGGCAGAGGACTCAGTGATTTAGAGAGTAAGGTCAATTCTTTGACATGCAATGATGTTTCACCAGTTTGGGTTTTAAAAATGAAACCCTTTACCCCTACAATATCTCCAATATCCATCAGTTTTTTAAAGACTGTATTGTAGAGGGTCTTGTCCTCTTCTGGACAAATCTCATCCCTATTCAGGTAAATCTGAAGATTGCCCTTTTGATCTTGCAATTGCGCAAAACTGGCTTTACCCATAATTCGTTTGCGCATTAGTCTGCCTGCAAACGAAATGTCAGTCATCTCCTGACCCTCTTCAAATTTGTCCTTGATCTCCTTACTACTGTAATCTTTTGGGTACGTGGCTGCAGGATAAGGATCAATCCCCAATTCTTTAAGGGATTGCAAAGCTTCTCTTCTTTGGATCTGTTGCTCGTTAAGCTCCATCATTAAATTTC
>JAHEKB010000201.1 GCA_024638525.1 Bacteroidota bacterium | reverse complement strand
AAACTTCGCCGCAAAGGGAAGAAATTTCTCCGGTTCTTGGAATGCACCGCTGTAATTCAGATGGTTCTTGGTTACATGGTGAAAACTGTATGGATTGGACTTCATGGCTTCGACCAATACCCTTTGATCTTTAAAGTCAGCACTGCGGGCAGAGACCTTGGAAACATAATCCCGATGTGGCCTCAAGGCCTTAAATGGTCTGAACTGTGGCATTAGCTCAATAGATTAATGACCTGAGCAGCTAATTCTTCTCCCACCCGGTCTTGAGCCTCTAAGGTTGACGCTCCTATGTGTGGACTTAATCCCGCGTGCTCCAATCTAAGTATGCTTTCATCCGTAGGCGGCTCAGATTCAAAAACATCTGTAGCTAGGTATTTTACCTTGCCTGATTCAATTGCGTTCAATAAGGCCTCTTCTTTGATGGTGCCGCCTCGAGCACAATTGACCACTCCAACTCCATCTTTCATTTGATTGAAATCCTCCTCAGCTAAAACATAGCCTTGACCTCCGGGAATATGTAGACTGATGAAATCTGCTTGAGCAAGTAATTCTTCCTTGCTTATGGTTTGTATCTTAAGCTTGAAGTGGTGTTCATAGCTCGGATGCATCCTTAGACTAATCTCGGTTTCTTCAATATAGGGATCGTATGCGATAACCTTCATGCCACAACCCAAGGCTAAACTCGCCGTTTCTCTTCCTATTCTTCCGATGCCAATTAGTCCAAGTGTTTTGCCTTGCAATTCAATTCCCTTACTGGCGGCTTTTTTTAAACTTTTAAAATCATTGATTCCGTCAATGGCCATTTTTCGATTGACCATGGGCAGTGAACGCACTATGGAAAACAAATGAGCCATGGCCAGTTCCGCTACAGATCTGCTGCTGGCAGCAGGTGTATTAACAACATGTAAACCTTTGCTTTTTGCATAGGCTACGTCAATATTATCCATTCCTACACCTCCCCTTCCAATAAGCTTCAAATTTGGAGCAAGATCTATGTCCTGCTGCCTTACCTGTGTTGCACTTCTCACCAATATGGCGTCAAAATCATTGAGATGCGCTTGGAGATCACCTTGCTCAATCTTTTCTGTCTGAACCTCAAAACCCGCTTTCTGCAGCATTTCTAGTCCAATGGGTGCAATACCATCGTTTATGAGTATTCTCATCTCTTAAAGTTCTTCATTAATTCAACCAAGGCCTGAACACTCTCCAATCCCATTGCATTATACATGCTCGCTCTGAATCCTCCAACAGAACGATGTCCTTTAATCCCGCTGATGCCTGCATTTGAAGCTGTTTTCAAAAACGAATCATTCAAGTTTTCATCTTCGAGCAAAAAGGTGACATTCATAAACGACCTGTCCTCAACTGCAGTGGTCCCTTTGAATAAAGGATTGCTATCAATTTCACTATAAAGCAATTGAGCCTTCTCCGTATTGCGTTGTTCCATAGCGCTAAGACCTCCTTTGCTCTGTATCCATCGCAGATTCATCAAGCTTGCATAGACCGCAAAAACAGGTGGAGTATTGAACATAGAACCCTTTGAAATATGGGTTTGATAGTTCAGCATGGTGGGAATTTGACGGTCTACCTTGCCTAGAATATCTTTCTTTATGACAACCAAAGTTGTTCCCGCCGGCCCCATATTCTTTTGAGCTCCTGCGTAGATAAGATCAAATTGAGTAAAATCCAACTCCCTGCTGAAGATGTCAGAACTCATATCACAAACCATAGGAACTCCACAAGTGGGAAAGTCCTTCATTTGGGTTCCACTTATGGTGTTGTTTGATGTACAATGAAAATAGTCGTAGTCATCTGCAATACTGAAGCCTTTAGGTATATAGCTGAAATTCTTATCCTCGGAACTAGCAATGACATCCACTTCTCCGAAAGCGCGAGCTTCTTTGATGGCTTTTGAAGCCCAGGTACCTGTATTGGTATAGGCAGCCTTTGTTTTTAATAGGTTCATGGCGAGCATGAGAAATTGAGTACTGGCACCACCTTGAAGGTATAGAACTTCGTAATCGTCGCCGAGCTGCATAATGTCTTTGACAATTTGCCGTGCTTCGTCCATGATGGCAACAAACTCTGCTCCTCGGTGACTCACCTCAATCAAGGACAAATTTGTACCACTAAAATTCTGTAATGCACTGATACATTGGTCTATGACCTCCTTTGGAAGTATGGCCGGACCCGCTGAAAAATTGTGAACTTTCGTCATTTCTAATCCTTCGGCAAAACTATTTATTTCGCGTAAATTGCGCACTATATTCATTGAAACTTAAAGAGAGGATAAAAGAACGTTTAAGCCTTTGGGATCGGCAATTAACCTATCGCTTTAGAAATGTTAGTCTACCTGGCTTTAGGAAGAAGTCCATCTACGAGGTAAGCAAATTCTTTTTCAGAAGTTTCTTTGAGGAAGATCAAAGTCTAAGAGCATCGGCTTTGGCTTTCAACTTTTTTTTGGCCGTTTTTCCTGCACTTCTGTTTTTATTTACCCTGATTGCATATATACCCATCGATCAATTTCACGATGAGATCATCGAGGTCATTGCGGTCTTTCTTCCTCCCAATGCCTTCGATCTGATGTTGGGAACCATTAATGACATACTAAAAAATCAGAACGCAGGGCTTTTATCCTTTGGTTTTATTGCTGCTATCTACTTCTCTAGTAATGGTTTTGCCAATATGATTTCTGCCTTTGACCTTGATGTCGACCGCAAATTCCAGCGAAATTGGTTCAATATCCGCTTAAAGAGTTTTGGCCTGACCTTTTTGGTTTCCATAATACTGATCACAACGATAGTCGTATCCATCACCATGGACTATTCTGTTGCTTACCTAGAAGGTATTGCTTGGATTAAGAGCAGTTGGTTAGAATTCAGTCTGCGGTTTCTGGAGTACTTTTTAGTGATTGCATTGGTTTATTTCATTTTCAGTTCATTGTATTATTTCGGATCGAGCAAAGTTTCTGAGTGGAAATTCTTCTCGCCGGGCTCTTCTCTGGCGACATTCCTGTCAATCCTAACCACATATGGATTTACACTATACGTTGAAAATTTCAATTCATACAATAAACTCTATGGTTCCATTGGGACAATCCTGGTAATGATGGTGCTTATCTATTTCAACAGCTTTGTGGTCTTAATCGGCTTTGAATTAAACCGAAGCATTGACAAAGCCGAATTGAAACTGCGTTCAGAAGAATGAGCTAATAATTAAGTATTTCAGTTTTGAATGATACGGGCTTTTAATATGTTTGCAGCAAGTTTCTGGAGAGATGGCAGAGTGGTCGAATGCGGTAGTCTTGAAAACTATTGAGGGTCACACCTCCGGGGGTTCGAATCCCTCTCTCTCCGCAACAAAAGACAAGCCTTGCAGCGCAGCTGCAGGGCTTTTTTATTCCCTTGACCCAAGCTCACTTGAAGGTCAAGGAAATAAAAAGACCTAGGGTACACCGTACCAAGGCTTGTCTTTTGTTGTAGGTCCCAGTCTTGGATCAAGGAGCGTAGCGACTTAATCCAACTAATAAGAAAAGTCAATGGCGCTTTCAACAATAAGTGGAGGCTTTTGTTTAATACTCCTTGTCTGATGATGACCCCATCGGTCCCCGAGGGGCAAAATATTCAAGCATTTCAACTTCTGCGGTAATAGTGTATTAACGCCAGCAATTAGTGTTTAATCGTAAATTCTATAAAGTAATCCGGATAAAACGAACTATAAATGCTTTCTAAGCACTTCTTTGATGTCCTCTATCTTGATGGGTTTGGTGTAATATCCTTTTACACACTCAAAGTCCCTCGCCTTACTCCTATCCTCGTTCATCGTGCTCGAAGTAAGCATAAAGACCTTAGCCTGATATTTTTCTGAAGAATAGGCCTCTAGAAATTCCCATCCATCCATAATTGGCATATTAATATCCAACAAAATTATGTCCGGTAATTCATTGGATTTAATGGCTTGCATGGCCTCTTCGCCATTTTGATAGACTTTGAACTTAATACCCTCATCCACCGAGCTTATAAGCTTGGATGTCAGCATGTTCTGTATAGGATCGTCGTCCACCAGGAATATCATATCAAAGGATTTCTGGATTGAGATTTGGCAAGCTTATCAGCACTTCCGTCCCATTCCCTTCCTCCGAAGTTAAGGAAATTTTTCCATTCATTTTATTCACCGTTTCCCTTACTATATACAAGCCTATACCCGCTCCATCTGCTGTACTATGTCCCCTGTAAAACATATCAAACACCTTGGGTCTGATGCTATCACTTATGCCAATTCCATTGTCCGAAACCCTAATGTCAAAATTTTCACCCTTGGTCTCAAGTTCGATACTGATTCTCGGATTTTCTTTTTTGAGGTCGGCATATTTAATGGCATTGGATATCAAGTTGCTC
>JAHEKB010000200.1 GCA_024638525.1 Bacteroidota bacterium | reverse complement strand
TGGATTGGCGTATGCCGAATACGGTTCCCCTGATTTCGTCGTGATAATCAAGTTTGCACCTGAATTAGCAAAAACGCGTTTGCCAAACCAAATCGGGCCTGTGTATTCATTTCCACCTTTGAATCGATAATCTAAACGAGCAACAATCTTATGTCTTACATCCCTTTGTGTTGGATATAGGGTTCTCAAGTTGGGAAGGTTTGCTGCGATCAAAGCGGCTGATGAATTGGTGTTGGAACCGGTTCCGTCTGAGAACAAGAGCGCATAGTTTAATACCAGTGAAGTTCTTCCTTCTCCTCTGAGTTCGTATTCTGCTCTAAAGGATTTAGTTGTCGAGAAATCGATATTAGAATAAGAATTATAACTCACAGGATAAGCCTGATTCACTCTTACCAATGCCCATTCACCTCTAGATTCAGAATAGGAAGCAATAATGCTAAGCGCAGAATTCTTGGTCAGTGTTTGTTTGAAACCCAATTCATAATTGGTTGTAACCCTAGGCTTAAGTGCCGCATTGGCCAATCCACCACCTTGGTTAAACTCAAGGAAAGCGTATTGGTTGTAAGGAACGAAGACCAAACCTTGTGAAGGTCTCTGTGCCAAAACATCGTAATTGGCAAAGAACTGGGCCTCGGTATTGATAGGAAATGAGAACCATACTCTTGGAAGAACATTGATCTGTGGATCGTAATCCTTGAATGCTTCTTGCACCAACTCTTCCTCATCGTTCACCAAATACGGCTGAATCCTTCCATTATTTGCGCTTTGAGCAAGAATGTCCGGGTTGGACAATTCATTTCCGCTCTCGTCATACCAAGTTGCTCCATCTCTATAACCCAAAATCTCACTTGGGTTAGCTGCATCGTCAACATATACTACATAATCATCTCCTATATTGGATGGGATTCCTTCTGTATCCAATCCATCGTTCTCAATGTTTCGAGCTTCTGCAACTGAATAGGTAGGATACAAAGAGTATTGATCTTTCAATACATTCTGATTTGCGTCGTAACGCTCTACCCTAACCCCTAATCGAAGTATCAAATCCTTAAACTGGAATTTATCTTGGAACCAAATGGCATTATATACTGGGGCAAATGATCCCAAACTTCTATTCTGCTTGTCATTGATAAAGTCATTCAGTCCAAATCTGCTTCTGGTTCTATTGCCCAAATAATCATATCCGTAGTATGCAACGAAGGCATTGCCGTTATTCCAAAGGTCATCTGCAGCGAACATATTCAATGAGAACTGATCTGGATCCAATGAATTGACATCTATCCAAGATGTCTCCGTAATCTTATTGCCATAGATATCACGATGCCCACTAGCCATCAACTGATCGCGAAGATTTCTATCGAAAGTACTTTGCTGGTCGTAGTCAATTCTCAAATTATAATTGACCGTATCTAAGAACAAGTTGTTCTGATCATAGCTGTGCTCTCCAGATACGATATAATCACCCTCTGTAACTCTATCGAGCTGAGAAATGTGTCTATTGGCCAAAAGCGGCATCAGTCTCCATAGATTGTTAGCCGCAATACCCCAGAAGCTCGTGAAGTTCTGCTCAAAGTACATTCCAAATTGCAAATCATGCGAGTTGTCCAATTTAAGCGTTGCACTACCTTGAGCATAAGCCGCTATTCTTTCAGATTGGCTCTTGCTGTAAAAGTATGCTACCGTGCCAGGATTAAACCACAATGAATAGGTGGCATTGGCATTTAAACCATTCAATAGACCTTGGCCCAGTTGAACCTGTGTTTCACTAAAAATAGGTTGACCTGCTTGCTCTGACGCCTCATAAAAATTCTTTGTATAGTTGGCTCTGGCGGGATTGAGATCACTTGCTTCAAAATCCAATCGCGTATTACCATAGCCGGCTAATTCATAATATCCTTGTCTCACGACTGTATCCCCGTTTTGATCCACAAATTTTTGAGGATCGGGATTATAGCTGTAGAATGGAATTCTATAAGAAGTGAACCTTCCCAAGTATCCATAATCAAAATAGTTGTCTCGATGGGTGGGATTTTGAGTGGTCCCTTGTGCATTCTGATAATCCAAACGAATGGTATAGTAAGCATCCGTAAACTTGGACGGTGCTGCTTCCTTGTCATCCGGATTCTGATTTTGCAACCTCTGAGTGAATTTTAGGTATGTCCTGATAGTAGAAGTGGTAGATATACTGTTCTCATCGTAATTCATTAATGACTGAGAATACTGGAAGTTGCTCCCGTTGTTGTAGTTATAACTGCCGTAAAGCGTCAATGTTGAATTTCTGTTGGGTTGGAATTCCAATTTGGCTTGCGCATTACCAAATAATCTAGCTACATTTCTTCTGGCGCTTTCCTTGACTAGATCATCTGAGGTTAAGAGCGCCGATCTGTTGATCAAGCCGGGACCGTTTGGATTTCCCACTAGGGGATTTTCTATGATCTCATCAAGAACGTCATCCTTAACCACATACCATCCACCGTATCCAGGTGATGGATCAGAGGTATAGTTGAGGTTCGCTGCCAAGAGATAACCCATTTTAACGTATTCTTCAGTTCCTCCTCCTTTGTTCTTTATCCAAAGAGGCCCAACTGCAGAGGCTTCAATTTGATTAAAGTTGTACGCATCCCATTGTGATGAACTTATCATTTCAAAGGAGCGTTGAACAGCCCTGCTTGGTCCTTTCGTAGTAATATTAATAGCTCCTCCTGTAAAATCACCATACTGGGCCGGTATACCTGATTGGATAATGTCAATCTGACCCTGTGCCGCTTGAGGTACACTGGTAGAACCGATAACACGAACACCATCTACATAGTAAGCGTTACCGTCTGTTCTTCTTCCCAAGAAAGACAGACCCGAAGAAGTCTGTGTCACGGCTGATGAAGTCGCTGCAATCGCATTTAAACTTCGCGTTGGTAATTTGGTAATATCGCCGCTGGTCAGTGTCGTTTGGTTTTTGTCCTTTTCAATCAGAGGTTTTCCAGCCTTAACCACAATGGGTCCGATGGTCGTGGCATCATCCGATTGCACCATTTCAATGTTCAAGAACTTGATACTATTGGCGTTGACTTCTATCTCTTCCACAACTGCATCGCTGTAATCGAGAAACTTAACGGTAAGAGAATACGTACCAGGTTCCAATGCAGGAACAGTATAATTACCGTTTGCATCTGAATATGTACCCCCCTTGTTCACCCCGTCTTTCTTAACGATGACCGTGGCAAAGCCGATAGGAGTCTTGGATTTTTTTGCCACAATCTTTCCCTGAATCTTTCCAAAATTGGATTGACCAAAAGCTGAAATCATGAACAAAAGTGTAGACAGTAAAGTAAGCGTTTTCTTCATATAACTACTATTAGAATCCCATAAAATATGGGACTTCAATATTTGTTTAAAAAATGGAATAATTCAAATAAAAGTTAATTACAACCGATTTTGAGTTAACAAAAGGCGAATCAAGAAAAATATGTAAGCACTTTATGAGCAAGAACAGAGGCCAATCGCTCAAAGGATTGAGCACTTAAACCTCCGATATGGGGTGTAAAAATAACCTGTGGATGAGAAACAAAATAGTCAAACAATTCTTTCTGTTGTTTATCCATTTTTTCAATGCGCTCTTCTTCAAAAACATCTAGTGCTAAGCCTGTTATTTTCCCAATATCCAATCCTGCCCTGAGATCATTACTATTGACCACCTCGCCTCGAGAGAGGTTCAGGAGGTAAAAAGGTTGTCGAACAGACTCTATAAATTCCTTGTCAATCATAGCATTGGAGTACTTATTCAAGGGTACGTGCAAACTAATGACATTTGCCTCCTCCTTTAATTTCTCTAGACTAACCTCCTCAACATCTTGATTGCCAAATCCCTGTTTAAATCTATCGTAAGCAAGTATTTTGCAACCAAAGGGTGCGAGTCTTTTAGCCAGAGAACTCCCAACATTGCCAAATCCAACAATGCCGACCGTTCTGGATGATAGCTCTATTCCACTGTTGCCTTTCCGATTCCAGTTGCCCTCCTGTAGTTGGCAATTTGATCTATGGATATTGGCGAGTAGAGATAACAACATACCAATACACTGTTCCGCGACCGTTGCTCTATTGCCCTCCGGCGCATTCAGACATACTATTCCTCTGCTTTGAGCATAATCCACATCAATGATATCCATGCCGGAACCCAATCGACCAATGATCCTTAGATCTGGAGCCTTATCTATCCATTCTTGGTCTATATGCAGCTTGGAACGAACGATAAGAACTTCGCAATGCTTAATTTCTGTTTCTAATTGATCTAAACCAATGTCTGGCAAATAGGTGATATCCATGCGGTTTAATGCTTCCATAAAAGCCTGGTGACATTCATCTATAATTAGGATTCTTGAATGCTCAGATAACATAATCAATGTATTTCG
>JAHEKB010000019.1:6238-18098 GCA_024638525.1 Bacteroidota bacterium | reverse complement strand
TATTGAACCGGGAGCGCAGTCTAAACTAGATTACAATAAGAGCTTTGCCTTTGTGGATTTTGAGGTTGAACTCAATCCCTATGTCTATGAAGTCAGCAATATTGACATCAATCCTTCCACGCGAAGAGTAAGAGAAGAGAATGATCTATTTGTGCTGAATGAGTTTTCTGCCAAATGGGATGTGATTCCGACCATACTTACGCAAAACCATGAGCGAATTGTCAAGGGATTTATGGGACAAACCACTGCATTTCAGGCAGATAAGGTAAAAAGTAGTGTAATCATCATGGGGGAGAATAAGTCTCTGAATGAAGTGCGCTATATTCACGGTACCATGGGTAAAGGTCAGTGGACATTCTACGGCGGTCACGATCCCGAAGACTATAAACATATGGTAGGTGAACCTCCGACGGATCTGAATCTTCACCCCAATTCGCCTGGATATAGATTGATATTGAACAACATCTTGTTTCCTTCTGCAAAAAAGAAAAAGCAAAAGACTTAGCATTTTAATATTCAACTTGCTGATTTTCGGCAGGAATTGAATTCAGGAAGCGATATCTTTGCAGCGAAATTTTAGATGCAGCAATCGCAAGAATCCATACTTAACCCCAGCTTGTTTATCAATTCATTTGAATGGAGAGAACCGGTTACAACGCTAACGGATTTTCTCGTTGCTATTGTGGCTATGTATGCGTTTTTCAGATTTGTAAGCTATAAAGGGGAAAAAGATAGTTTCTACTTAAAGTATCAAATTTACTTTCTCTGTTTTGCCATAGGCATGACTAGTGCAGCCTGGTTGGGTCATGGGTTTCAAGCATATGTCAGCCCTAGATGGAAAACCATAGGTTGGTTCATGAGTGCCACTGGGCAGTTGTTCCTTATTGTCGCTTCCATTGAACAGATGAAGATTCGTTGGAGCGATAAATTTAGGAATTGGGCAAAAGGAGGAGTAATAGCCAAATATTTGTTGTTCTCACTCATTATTTTCAATCCTGAAACAAGCAGTTTTAGATGGGTGCAGTTCAACAGTTCGATAGACCTTATAGCCTTGGTTCTGCCAATGCAATTATTCTTCTACAGCAAAACAGGACTCAAAGGGAGTTTGATCCTGGTACTTGCCATTTTATTTGCCATGATTCCCGGATTAATCTTTAGTAGCGAATGGAGTTTAGGTAGATGGTTTAATTTTCACGATATAAGCCACACAATGATGGCAGTATTTATGTTATTTATGTTTTACGGCAGTTTTAACTTAGTGACCAATTCAAAGTATAAAGAAATAGTAAGCAATTAATGAGTGTAATAGGATACATAGCCATAGGAGTAATAAGCCTCCTACTCTTAGAGATCTTTTTTTCATACAGGATGAACTTTAAGACCTATACCCTAAGCGATTCGCTGGTGAATTTATCTTGTGGGATGTTGGAACGTCTCTTTTACGTTTTTATGTCGGTCCTTTATCTTTTCGCATTTCAGTTTATAGCAGACAATATAGCCTTATGGCATATCCCGGTCAATGCTTGGACATGGGTTGCAGCCCTCTTTGCTGCTGATCTGATTGCCTACTGGTTTCATAGATTGAGTCATGAAATCAATGTGCTTTGGGCGGCGCATATAGTGCATCATCAAAGTGAAGAATTAAATATTACCACCGTATTCCGTGTTAGTTTCTTTGCGGTAATTTTCCGTTTTTTCTTCTTTATGTGGATGCCTGTGTTCGGATTTGATCCTATGCAAGCAGTGGCCTGTACCATAATCATTGGTCTCTTCCAATTTGTAACACACAGCAGGTTGGTTGGAAAACTTGGACCACTGGAATGGTTCTTCACGACACCATCTCATCACAGGGTACACCACGCGAGAAACGACAAATACATCGACAGGAATTATTCTCATATATTCATTATCTGGGACAGGATTTTTGGAACATTCACAGAGGAGAAAGAAGAGCCTGATTATGGCATTACCAGTGGTTTTGAAAGCGTCAATCCCTACAGGGCACAATTCAGTTATTGGAAGGACTTATTCGTTAGGGCATCGAGAACCAAGAGTTGGAAGAATAGATTTAAACTTTTCTTTGGCAAGCCCACCTGGACACCTGAAGATTCTCCTTTTATTCCTCCTGAATTTTCAAAAGACGAAAAAGGCGAGAGAAAGCAGTTCAGATTTATCATCAAGCCAGAATTGGCTGCATATGTCTTGCTGACCGTGATGAGTACGTTTGCAGCCTTTTTAACTGTAATCCTTATCAAAGCCAATATGCAGGATTATAACCTCAAAGACTTGATCTTTAATAAGGAAATTGTTGTCTTGGTTATCGTGGTCTTGTTCTCTCTGTTTGCCCATACCCGGATGATGGAGAATCCTCAAAAAGGATTTTGGTTAGAATTGTTTAGGATTGCCTTGTTATCTGTTAGCTTTATGTTCTTGTATAAAGACGCTGAGTTTGCGCAATGGCTATTTCCCGCAATTTTGGCCTTTAGTTTAGGAGTAATTATCTGGTTAGTGAGACTGAACAGTCTCAAGGAACAAATGTCCTATCAGGAGTGAGGCGGTTTGTAATTGGCCTTCATGATCAAAAGTGTCAAACCCGGAAAAACTCTGCTCAAGAGCATCACTGTTTTGCCCAGAATTGATTGATTTACTGAGAATTTTCTTCTCTTGATCTGTCTAAGCATTCTTTTGGCCGTCTTTTCCCTGCTAGCTGTTAATGCAGCTGGTCTTGAGGGAATGGCTTCTTCAACACCTTGCTTGTTTAGTGTTCTTTTGCCCGCTTCATTTTCCGTGAAGCCAACATAACAGATCCCAACAAATACACCATAGCGTGAAAGCTCTATTCTCAAGGCGTGAGCTAATGACCTCAAAGACATCTTTGACATGGAATATGCAGAATAGGCTGGCAGTCCGGTCATGCCGGCTATGCTACTCACAAAAAGGATACTCCCTTTACTCGCTTTTAAGGCATTAATAGCTGCCATAGTGGGGTATGTAGAGCCATAGATATTAATGTCCACTACTTGCTTAAACACCGAGGCACGCATCTCTGCGAGCTCGCCAACTGCTGACATTCCCGCATTATTAATCAATATGTCTAGGCGGCCAAATTTTTGTAGGCACAGGTTCACCATTTCCAGATTGGACTCTTCGCTTCGCACATCTCCTGCAAATAATTGTAGTTCATCCACTGAAGCATTAAATTCTTGGCGAACAGCTTCTAGTTTACTTAGGGTTCTTCCACTGATGAGCACCTTAGCTCCATACAAAAGCAACCGCTTAGCTAGTTCTTTACCGATGCCCATAGAGCCTCCGGTTACAATTACAACCTTGTCATGATAAAATGATCCCAGGCTCATTCCAGATAATCGTTTTCTTTAAACCATTGTAGGCATTCTTTAATGCCTTCTTCTATTGGCGTTTGGGGCATTTCCAGTTCAGATACTGCTTTGCTGCAGTCGAAATACTGATCTATTTGGGCAACCTCGGCCATCCCATAGCTCAATACAGGTGGTTTTTTGGTAACTCGCGCAACAACAGAACTCAGCGCGCCAAAGGCCAATACCAGTGAGTTAGGGATTTTTTTTAAGCTAAATTTTTTGTTCATTACCTCAGCGGTCTTCTCAAAAAACTCTTTGTATTCTAAGTTTTGATTTCCCGCGATATAACATTCACCCAAGCGACCCATGGTCAATGCGTTCACAGCAGCTGTCGCAACATCTCCGCTATAGACAAAGTTCTTTCCACCTGTATTGTAACCAGGCACTTTATTCTTATATAAGTTCAAGACCATAATTCCAGAGGATGGTCCTGAATCATAGGGTCCGATCATAAATGTTGGGTTTACCACAATAACGGGAAGATGTTCTTCTTTATGTGCTTTGATTAAATACTGCTGAGCTTCGTATTTGCTGTCTATATAGTCCATTCCGAAACGATCTCCTTCAAACCCACTGTCCTCATTACCTGGTTTGTTTTTTGACCCTTCTTTGAATGAACTCGCTGAACCAATAAAAACCATTCGTTCCATGCCGTGAACTTGAACCGCATTTTTTATATTCATGGTTCCTTGAATGTTCACTGCCTTGACTTTTTCGATTCTCCTTGGCCAGACATTGGTCATGGCAGCTACGTGAATCACCGCATCGTGACCCCTGCTTTGTTCAAGAATGAAATCCTCATCGAGAATATCTCCCTTAATTATCCTTAGTTCTAAGCCATCCAATGTTGTGGATTGGCTGTTGGGCAAGCTCAAGGCGGTTACCTCATATTCCTTTTTTAGCAAGACCCTGCAAATCATGCTTCCAAGCATACCGTCCGCCCCGGTTACAAAGACTTTCTTCATCTTTTTTATTGGATTTCAATCCAGTTTTTAGAAGCTTCGAAGGTAGCTATTTACAGCTATAAAATTAGTTAATCCTTTGCCTATTTGCATTGAGCCGAAGGCCTATGGAAAAGTACATATTACTCTGTTCTTCTAACAGTTCGTGTTCACTCCTTCTATAGAGAAATGACAGATCAATAAATAGGTTCTGAAGGGGCATATAGGTAATGAGGAGTTGTGCCATTTGGCGTTTGGATTCAAGCCCTTGAAACATGGGTGCATTTTGTCGGCTGATAATATCTTGGTTTGACATAAAGATGTTTTCGCCAAATTGATTCATGGCTATAGATGAATCCAGCCCCTGCTTTGTCAGCGACAAAAAAAGCTGGGTTTGCCAACGGGACTTTGGCTGATAGCGGACTATAGCAATTAGCTCTCTGAAATTTGCCCCATAGGGATGAGCCAGAGCTTGGTTGAAATGGGCCCAGTTCTGTGCTTTGAAGCGGTGTGAGTATACAAAAGGTCTCACTTGGTTATATTCTACTTGCACGTCCAGATTACTAATATTAAAAGCATTGATGTATTTAAGTCCTGCTTGGACAGCCCACTTATTCACCCAATTATCACTGAATTTAAAGAATTCATTTTTTACAAATTCATCAAAGACCCATTGACCGTAAAAAGAAAACTGTCTCTTAAAATTCCACTTCCAATCTAAACCAAGCATGGCATTATCTGTGCTATTTAAACCGTGCTCCACAGCGCGATAAAAGATCAATGGGTTTAGGTATTGTATCTCATATCTATTGTTCTCAAGACTGTCTTGCCGGTCAAAGACAATGTTCTCAAACAGTCCAATATTTAGGTTTTTTCCAATGTTTACGCTCAAATGGTGCAGTGCAGAAAATTTTCTCGCCAAAACACGTCCTTGAGGTTCCATATTGTAGTCTACATGCTCCATAAAAAGGTTCATGTAATTGATCTTCCAGACCTTGGTGTTAAACTTTAAAAATGGATATTCTTTGGCTTGATCACTCAATATGAGTGAACGGTATCCATTGCCTATGAAATTGCGATCGTGCCCAAATTGAACCATGATCTCACGTATTGGAGAAAAGGTAATATATCCTCGTGCATTGAAGTAATCTTCACCAAGCTCGCCAAAGGGTTTGTGCAATCCAGTGCCTTCAACAACTCCAGTGCTGGCAATGCGATCTCTTTGGTAATTGAGAAAGCGCTGCTGGTTTTCAATAATTTGAGCATAGAATCCAACTTTTGCTCCTATACTACCTCTCAGCGATAGCCCTCTGCTATTCAGATAGGGGCTCACACTGTCCTTAGCATCAACACCAGCTTGAAATGAAAGTACTGGATTTACTACCAGTTGAAACTTACCATCGATCTTCTCGGAGTAATTTATAGCATAGAGGGCATTGGGTTTTTTGTAGAAGGTAGATAGAAAGCCCTCTTTTTCACGAAATTCACTGAGATCTGGCGTGTAGAGGTTTAATACAGGAAAGTAGTATTCACTGTTGTCGTGGGTGAAATAAGCTTTATTGAATTGTCCTACCAGACTATTTTCCGCTTTATCAGCTGCGTGGTAAAATACTGAGCTTCTTTTATAGGGTTTGGTAGAAGTGTGAATTTGCCTGCTTAGGTCTCCGCTTAAAATCTCATATCTATCTAACAAATGATATGCGTGAATACCATAATAGTCTGCATTCAATGGGCCCTGAGCATGTACAATGTTGGCGGTGATAAAATATAGGGCTAGGAAGAATATTCCTCTCATGGATTTCAAAGTTAATTCATTCACTAGCTCAAAGTTTCCTGAGGCCTGGATCATTGTACTATATAGTGGATTCTGTGCACTGCCAAAGCTATATTTGAGCCGTGTCCGAAGTAAAGGAGAGCATTAGACGACTCACAGAAGAGTTAAAAGATCACAATTACAAATACTATGTACTGGCTCAACCCAGTATCAGTGACCGTGAGTTTGATCAAAAACTGAAAGAACTTGAGCAGCTGGAACTGGCTTACCCACAGTTTGCAGACCCTGATTCCCCCACCAAGAAAGTAGGGGGTGAAATTACTTCCAATTTTACAACGGTGACCCATTCCACGCCGATGTTATCATTGAGCAATACGTATAGTAAAGAAGAGCTGTTTGATTTTGATGAAAGGGTAAACAGAGGACTTGGAGGCGAAAAGTATGAATATGTAGCCGAGTTGAAATTCGACGGATTGGCCATAGCCTTAATCTATGAACAAGGTAAATTGCTTCGGGCGATTACGCGTGGAGATGGAACAAAAGGTGATGAAGTAACGGCCAATGTGAAAACCATCAATAGAATTCCTCATCAACTCAAGTCGCCATTTCCTGAGAAAGTTGAGGTGCGAGGAGAGATATTTATGCATAAAGCGGCATTTAAGCGGCTGAATGAACAACGACTCAAAGCAGGCTTGAGTGGATTTGCCAATCCTAGGAATACTGCGGCGGGGACATTAAAAATGCAGGAATCGTCAGAAGTGGCTAAAAGACCATTAGACATTTTTTTATACCAATTGGTAGACGAAGGTGGTGTAGTGCACAGCCACATGGAATCTCTTGATTTGATACAATCTTTGGGATTGCCTGTATCCTCTGAAAGTAGAACCTGTAACACCATAGATGAAGTCTGGAATTTCATCGATAGCTGGGATGAGAAGAGAAAAGACTTGAGCTATGAGATTGACGGAGTGGTAGTAAAGTTAAATAACATTAGGCAGCAAGATGAGTTGGGTTTTACGGCAAAGTCGCCCCGATGGGCCATAGCTTTTAAGTTTGAAACCGAGCGGGTCAGCACAAAATTACTGAGCATTAGTTATCAGGTCGGCAGGACAGGGGCAGTCACCCCGGTTGCTAATCTCCAAGCTGTGTCACTACTTGGAACCACGGTTAAACGAGCTAGTTTGCATAATGCAGATGTAATTGCTGATCTGGATGTAAGAATTGGAGATACAGTCTTTGTAGAGAAAGGCGGGGAGATAATACCCAAAATTGTAGATGTAGATCATCAAGCTGCGGACAGAGCAGATCATCCGACTGAATTTATTGCTCTCTGCCCTGAATGCTCTACCCCATTAGTTCGAACCGAGGGAGAAGCGGCCCACTATTGCCCCAATCGAGAATCATGTCCCCCGCAGATAAAAGGAAGAATTGAGCATTTTATCGGAAGGAAAGCCATGGATATTGATAGCCTTGGCGAAGGAAAAGTTGACCTCTTATTCTCTAAGGGTCTGTTAAAAAGGCCTTCAGATTTGTACCAACTGAAAAGCGATGATCTCTTGGGTTTGTCCAAGAGTATTGTCAATGAGGATACCTTAGAAGAGCGCTTGGTCAGTCTGCAAAAGAAGAGCGTAGAGAATATTCTAAATGGAATTGAGCAATCCAAGAAACAAATTTTTGAAAAAGTACTCTTTGCCTTGGGTATTCGCCATGTTGGTGAGACTGTAGCTAAGAAGTTGGCGAGACATTTTAAAAATATCGATCAATTGAGCTCGTCGAGTATGGAAGAATTGGTAGGAATCAATGAGATAGGAGATAAGATAGCACAAAGTGTGCTGGAGTATTTTTCAAAGCAAGAGAACCAAGATGAGATAGCCTTGCTGAAAGAAGCGGGTTTGAACTTTGTAATCGAAGAAAAAGAGTTGAGTTCAAATGCTCTGGAAGGCAAGAAAATTGTTGTCAGTGGTGTCTTTCAGAAGTATGGTCGCAATGAAATAAAGGCCATGATAGAAGATCATGGGGGATCTAATGTCAGCTCTATTTCGAAGAATACAGATATTCTACTGGCTGGCGAGAATATGGGTCCAGCTAAGAAAGCAAAGGCAGAAGATCTCGGTGTCCAGATCATGGATGAAGATACTTTCTTGGAGCTCATTGATCAGAACTGAGCGCAAACTTTAATTTTGCTCTATTGGGAGCCATCAAAGAGAAGATAGCGTATAGAAAACTCAAAGGATTTAAACAGGCCCAGCGCGAGGGTTCCTTGAGGCCATTGAAAGAGATTAGGACGGTGGCCATTTTGTACGATGTAGACGAGATGAACTGGAAAGAGGTTCGCAAGATTATTGACTTTTTTGAAGAGCATGGCAAATCAGTTACTACCTTGGGTTACCTGAATGAAAAAGAACTTACCCATGAGTACACTCCGAATTACAAGCATATGTACTTCTGCAAAGAGCAGCTTTCATTTTGGAGGTTGCCCATGCCCAACACACTAAGTCGTTTTATCACAACAGACTACGATTATCTGATAAACTTAGATGTAAAGGGTGATATGGTATTGCAAGCGGTGAGCACTTATTCTCAAGCCAAAACAAGGTTGGGAATGCATATGGATACTTATTTGTTCAGCCAAGATTTTATGGTGAAGACCAAAGCTGGATCGGGCGCTGAACTTTTTGAAAGCATGAAAGAATACGTAGGAAAATGAATAAATTTAAAGGCATGGGTGTGGCCATGGTCACGCCGTTTAAGGAGGATGGATCTTTGGATAAGGGGTCTTTGGTAAAGCTTAGCAGGCATCTTATTGATGGCGGGGCAGATTATCTGGTTGTCATGGGCACTACAGGTGAGAACCCAAGCATTTCCATTTCAGAGCAAGCAGAAGTCTTGGCCACTATCCAGGAGGAGAACAATGGCAATAAACCCATAGTCTTTGGAATCGGAGGCAACAATACCGCTGCAGTAGTTGAGCGTCTAAGTACCACCAATCTAGACGGGGTAGATGGAATCCTCAGTGTGAGCCCCTACTACAACAAGCCGAATCAGGAAGGGATATTTAGACATTATAAGGCAATTTCTGATCATAGCCCTCTGCCTGTAATCATGTATAATGTTCCGGGCAGGACAGGTTCGACGGTCAGTGCGGAAACCACTTTGAGAATATCAGAACTACCGAGTATAGTTGCCACCAAAGAGGCCAGTGGAAGCTTTGAGATTGTTATGGAGATTCTTAGAAACAAAGCAGATGATTTTAGCGTGGTCAGCGGAGACGATAATTTGACCTTGCCTTATATCTCGATTGGAATGGAAGGAGTGATCTCCGTTATTGGAAATGCATATCCCAAGGAGTATGGCAAGATGGTGCAATTGGCTCTGAATGGAAAATTCGAAGAAGCACGCAAAATCCATGAGCAATTGCTTCCAATGATCTCATCGATTTTTATGGACGGCAACCCAGGGGGGGTGAAATACCTCTTATCAAAAATGGGAATCTGTGAAAACTATTTTCGTTTGCCCGTTTGCCAAGTTAATGTGCAGACCCAAGAAGCTATAGATCGAGCATTTCTCTGAGTTGAGAAATGTACACTTTTAGAGCTTTACCGCCATTTTTAGTGAGGCTGCAGCTGGTATGAGGGTACTTTCCCTTGAATGACTTGGTAATCTCAATGTATTTGGCCTGTTCTAATTTTGAAAGTTGAACGCTGAGATTTCCTTTGCTAGCTTCGGTAACTTCCATCAATTTTTTAAAATCGGCCTTTTCAACACTAGCCAGAAAGCTGACAATTGCCAGCCTCAATTCCTGATGAAGTAATGGGTTAAGTTTAGCCATTCTCTCGGCGGTTCAGCACTATTCCGGGGTAAACATAACCCAAGAGAATAGCTATGGCAAATACTAGACCATGGTATTCTGTGGATATCAAGAAACCACTCAGCACCGCTCCAATTGCCAGTGCAAAGGAGCCGTAAATTAGTGCATTCAACTTGCTTATACCACCGCTTATAAATGTTGCATATGCTGCCAAGATCATAATAATGGGAGCAGGCGATATTCTATGGTAAACAGAGAAGAATACACTGAGCACGAGAGCAAGTACAAAGCCTCCCCAAACATATTTCATCATCTTATCTCCATAGTGAATGATTTGTGTGCGTTTGTTTTCACGCGAACCATAAACCGCTGAAATAATTCCCCCGACAGTACCTGCGATAGGCCAAACTAGCCAATACATAGATTGGTTAAAGGTGAAAAACTCTATTAGACCTGCAATTGACATAAGGATGCCCCAAAGAATGAAAAAGAAGGAATTTTTAATTAGGGAAGCCTGACTTTCCACAAGCATTTTTTCAATGATTTCTATGCTTTTTTCTGCTTTCATGAGACAAAAATAAACAAGTTTATAAAATAAACCAAATATAGCTATTTATCAGGCTTGGAGAGTGTGTTTGTTTATTAAACGGTTGCGATGACTTTTAATTCAATACCAATAGGAGTGGGTAGACAATTGATCTCAACCGTGGTTCTGCAGGGTTGGTTGTCTTTGAAATATTCCGCGTAAATGCGGTTGTAGGTCTTAAAGTCGTCTTTCATATTGGTTAGAAAGACCGTGACATCTACAATCTTATCCCAGCTGCTGCCAGCGTCTTCCAATATGTATCTGATATTCCGGAAAACTGAATGGCATTGAGCTTCGATATCATATGCGGCTATAGTACCGTCTTGATTTAATTCCACACCTGGTATCTTTTTAGTTCCTCTTTCGCGCGGACCAACACCGCTGAGAAATAGGAGCGCACCAACTTTCCTCGCATGGGGATAGAGCCCCACGGGTTCTGGCGCTTTGCTACTGTCAATTCCTTTATTCATTAGTCTTCTACGCTGATCTTGATTTGATCTGTTTCCTTTAAAGTGGTTTCAGAAGATTCTTCTTTTGCCTCCTCTTTCATTTTGGCTGGCTTGGCCTGTTTGGCCTTTTTCTTTCTTCTCTCCTGAGCTCTTTTGATCGCTTCTTGCATGGCTTTGGATTGAGTACCTCCGGAACTGGTCGAAGCCGCGGTTGGCCTTTCTAGACCGGTGGGCCAAATATTGGTTCCATAACCCTGTTCACCCGGTGTGTCCATATGCAGTGCAACTATTACATGCTCAAGGTCAGGGCTAAATGCAATATCCGTACAACGGCCATTTTCATTTCTCATGGTCTTGATTAATTTGCCGTTGGCAATACTATAGATGTTGATTATTCCATCTAAACCACAACTTGCCACATAGCGCGAATACGGATCGACACTCAATCCAGTCACATTCCAACTGTGATTGGACAAACTGATTGCAACCTTACCACTTTGGAGATTCCATATCTTAACTGTTTTGTCAGAAGATGCTGAAATCAGATACTTGCGATCTACAGTTACTTCTAAATCGTTTATTTCCGCTTGATGTCCTTGAAACCTTCTGATTTCTTTTCCCAAAATATTGTACTGAATAATCTCATTGCTTCCCTTGGTAGCAATGAAATAGTGCATGCGATCAATACTAACTGCAAATGTGTTAACCGGTCCATTTGCCTTGACGTCTCTATTGACTTTTTTCACCAGATCATAAGCCACAAATTGTCCCGCATCGTCCCCGCTGAAAATCATGCGCAGTCCAGGGCCATAAAATACCTTGTTTACAGGTTTGTTACCAAACTTATAGGCCGTATCAAAACGGATATAATCCATAGAATCTGGATGCGGGAAATAATAGGATCGTATTTCACCGTCCATGCCCG
>JAHEKB010000019.1:0-6228 GCA_024638525.1 Bacteroidota bacterium | reverse complement strand
CCATGCCCGCTGTTAACAAATGCCTTGAATCTCGGCTAAATGCTAAAGTATTCACAGCAGATTGGTGGTCAGCAAAGCTCAAATAGTAAGTTGGAACACTGTCGTTGTAGTAAATGTAAACATGTCCATCCCAACTTCCCGTCACTATGTATTGACCATCTGGGCTATAAGCCACGCTGGTTACATCATTTACATGACCGCCTATAAAGAAGGGTTCGTCTTGTGAAAATACTGATAAACAAAGGCAAATTGCAAGAGAGAAAAAGATCGAACGGTGCATAGAGCTAAGGTAGCTATTTTTTGTAAAACAGCCACTTGACAAGCTCTTTATAGCTTGGTTTTTTTCCATACATCAGGATTCCAGTCCTGTATATTCTTCCTGCTAACCAAATGACCGTTAGTATACTTACAATCAAAACTGCCATGGAAAGAAGGACTTGCCACATCGGAGGATCAAATGGCATACGAGACATCATGACGATAGGTGAACTTATGGGAATGATAGATAACCAAGTTGCCAGAACACCATTGGGATCATTGATAACTACCGAGAATGATACAATGAACGAAAACACCAATGGCAAAGTGACGGGCATCATAAACTGTTGTGTGTCTGTTTCAGAATCAACGGCTGAACCGATTGCTGCAAAAAGGGCACCATACAATAAATACCCCCCTAGGAAATAGAATAGGAATAGTCCAAATATTTTTAACAAAGGGAGATCGATAAATGCTGCAATGATGTTTCCCAATTTTCCTTGAATAGCTCCCATATCTGCCTCCTGCATCATTGGACTTACTTCGGCACTTTGGCTCATGTCAATACCAAATACGGTTGATATCACCAAGGTCAATATTGAGGACAGTACAATCCAAATGCCCAATTGTGTCAGACCAACTGCCGCTATCCCAATCACCTTACCCATCATTAACTCAAACGGTTTAAGGGATGATATCATCAATTCTACGATTCTGTTGGTTTTTTCTTCAATCACCCCGCGCATCACTTGAACCCCATACAGAAAAATGAAGAAATAGATAAGAATGGAAAGTCCCATTCCAACGATGGTATTGATCAAAATACTGCTTGATTTCGCATTGCCTTGATCATCGATCTTCAATTCGCTAATGGCTACACTGGCTTTGAGACTATCGATCGCTTCCTTGCTTATTCCAATGCGATCCATCTTGAGTCGCTCTATCTCGTTCTCAAATACATTTTCAATAGCCGAGGTTTCTTTGGCAGAGAGGCTACCCTTTGATTCATAGCTTAGTTTAAGTGCATGATCAAGGTCAAATTCTTCAACGGTTAGAAAACCGTCTGCGGTATTTTTCAGCAATGAATCCCGATTAAAGCCATCAATGAATTTAAAATTGATGTTGGAAGCCGAACTGAATTTATTCTTAAATATTCCAGATTCATCATTGATGACCACGGTCTTAGCTGTGGCACCTACCTGATCGTTTGTACTCACCCATATAATTCCTCCATAAAAGGCGGAGATCAAGATTGGAGCGAGAAGTGTCATGATGATGAAAGAGCGTTTTTTGACCCTTGTCAAATACTCTCGAGCAGTGACTAATGGAATATTACGCATTTTCTTCTGTGAGTTTTAAAAAGACTTCTTGCATACTTGGAATGATCTCCCGATACTGCCTTATGGCAATCTCTTGGTCAGAGAAGGTCTGTATATTGGGTAAAACCCCATCCAAAAACTTGAATTGAAGAGAGGTCAATCCATCGCCTTCTTGACATTTAATAATATCTATCCCTCGAAGGGATTCGGCCTTGGCGTCACCTGCATAGACTACCTCGTAAACATTGTCCTTCAATTCATGTTGAATCTCGCTAACCTTACCCTGTTTTACAACTTGGGATTTGTTGATCAAAACAACTTCGTCGCAAATTTCTTCGACAGATTCCATGCGATGTGTTGAAAGCATCACTGAAACACCTTTGCTGCGCAAATTTTGAATCTCGTCTTTTATCAATTGAGTATTTTTCGGATCAAAACCTGTAAAGGGTTCATCTAAGATAATAAAGTCTGGTTTGTGCAACACCGTAATAATGAATTGAATTTTCTGCTGCATTCCTTTTGAAAGTTCCTCTATCTTCTTCTTTTTCCAATCCGAAGCTTCAAATTTCTCTAGCCATTGATTAATGGTTAAAGCAGAATCAGCCTTTGACAATCCCTTTAATCTGGCAAAGTAAATCAGTTGATCATAGACCTCCATCTTCTTGTAGAGGCCCCTTTCTTCAGGTAAGTAGCCTATGCGCTTGATGTGTTCAGACCTCAATTCTGTGCCATCAAAGATGATCTTGCCATGATCAGGCCCAGTAATCTGATTGATTATTCTGATCAAACTGGTTTTGCCGGCTCCATTGGGGCCCAATAAGCCAAAAATGCTGCCTTTGGGAACATTAAAACTGACCTTGTCTAATGCCGTGTGATTGGCATAGTGTTTTGAAACTTCGAAGATCTCGAGGATATTCATGGATCACAAAGAAATAGTAAAGCTACAGTTCTGCTATTCACATTCGATGAACGGCAAGCTGGAAACGTTAGTGAAAGAAATCTTTCATTTTCTCAAAGAAGCCCTTTTCCTTACTCGGGTCTGGTGTAAAATTCTCCGAATCCAGCAGTTGTTTCATGAGCTCCTTTTCATTGTTGTTGAGTTTGGCAGGAGTATAGACATTGATATAGATCAGCTGGTCTCCCGTTCTGTAACCGTTCAGTTCAGGGATGCCCTTTCCTCTTAATCGCAATACTTTGCCACTTTGAGTACCTGCTTCTATTTTTAATCTTGCCTTTCCGCCTACCGTTGGAACTTCTACTTCAGTTCCCAAGGCTGCTTGTGGAAAGCTTATATGAAGATTATATACAATATTGTTACCATCTCTTTGCAGCTCAGGATGAGCCTGCTCCTCGATAAGTACGATCAAATCACCGGCTACACCGCCTGCGACCTCATTGCCTTTTCCTTGGACGGAAAGTTGCAATCCGTCAGATACTCCAGCAGGAATATTGATGGTCGTGGTTACCTCTTCGGTCTTTAAACCCATTCCATCCGCTCCTGGAGGGACATTCTTAATCTTTTTTCCCTGACCGCCACAGGTAGGACAGGCTGAAGAAGTCTGC
This sequence comes from Bacteroidota bacterium, assembly GCA_024638525.1. GTDB lineage: Bacteria > Bacteroidota > Bacteroidia > NS11-12g > UBA9320 > JAHEKB01. Next base: position 3,088 of record JAHEKB010000019.1, on the reverse strand, counting down.
ATTTGGCCTAAAAAGGTATTTTGGACTCGGGTTACTTGACCTCGCCCCCCACAGGTAGAACAGGTATCAAAAGTGACTCCTGCAGCTACCACCTTCTTTTTGAATTTGATCTTTTTTTCTACTCCCTTTGTAACTTCTTCAAGACTCAATTTGAGTTTTATTCGAATGTTGGATCCAACGCTGGTTCTGCCTCTTCGATTTCGTCCACCGCCAAAAAAGCTCTCAAATGGACTTCCGCCCATATCACCGAATATATCGCCAAAGTGGCTGAAGATGTCATCCATATTCATGCCGCCACCGCCAAATCCTGCACCTCCATTCATACCGGCATGACCAAATTGATCGTACTGCCTTTTTTTCTCCTCATTGCTGAGGACTTCATAAGCTTCGGCAGCTTCTTTGAACTTTTCTTCTGCCTCCTTATCGTCTGGGTTTTTATCGGGATGATATTTGATTGCCATTTTGCGATAAGCTTTCTTCATCTCATCGGGACTGGCAGACTTATCTACCCCTAAAACCTCATAGTAATCTCTTTTTGCCATTATTCTCCTACTACAACCTTGGCGTATCGCAATACCTTATCATTGATCATGTAACCTTCTTCAATGACATCTACAATTTTGCCTTTTAATTTCTTCTTGGGAGCAGGTATTTTAGTCACTGCTTCGTGGAAATCAGGATCAAAGCTTTTTCCTACTGCTTTAAACTTCTTGAGTCCTTTGTTTTCTAGCGTGTTCTTGAATTTGTGATGTACCAGATCCAAGCCCTCCCTTATGGACTTTATGTCATCTGACTCTGACATCGCTTTTGCAGCGCGCTCAAAGTCATCGAGTATGGGCAACAGATCTTGCATAATCTCTTCAGAGGCATTCTTCAATAAGTCAAGCCGTTCTTTAGCAGTCCGTCTTCGGTAATTATCAAATTCTGAGTAGAGACGTAAGTACTTGTCATTCAGCTCTTTGATTTTTTCTTCAGCAGTGGGTTCAACCTTTTCCTCACTCTGTTCTTCACGCTCTTGGGACTTGATATCCTCCAGTTCTTCTTGCGATTTTGATTCCTCTTTGGTCATAATCTTTTAACTCGCCGCAAGTATAGCAAAAGCTGAGCCAAAGGACAGGATGGCAGTTTGTATTCCTCAGAAGTCGAATTGATGTTATTCTGCCGGGGACTACGCCCCCCTCCCCAGCAATAAATTTAGGCCCTCTGAATATGAGTTCAAAACTTCATTTACCAAACGAAGAAATAATCTACACCACCGCCATCTCAATAGAATTTCGGACCTATCAATTCTTTCACCTTCTTTTGAAGCACCGGGATCAACTGACTTTCAAACCAGGGGTTCTTTCTGAGCCAAATATTGTTTCTGGGCGATGGATGGGGAATGACTAAACTATGCGGTAAGTAACTGTCGAAGTTTCTCACTGTTTCGGTCAAGTTCTTTTTCTTGTCCTCTAAATAATAGTTAATGGCATAGCTGCCAATTAGAATCTTAAGTTCAAGCTTAGGCATGGATGCGAAAAGCCTATGATGCCATGCAGGAGCACATTCTTTCCTAGGAGGGAGGTCCCCAGTTTTGCCTTTCCCTGGATAGCAAAAGCCCATTGGTACGAGCGCAAAGGCATTCACATTGTAGAATTGCTCATCATCTACCCCCAGCCACATTCGCAGTCTCTGTCCGCTTTTATCATCCCATGGAATGCCAGTTTTGTGAACAACAGAACCTGGGGCTTGGCCAATAATTGCAATCCTGCTTTGAGGACTTGCACTCAGAACCGGATTTACACCATGTTCCAAATAAGCTGTGCAAATGGTGCACTGTCCAATTTCATTCAGTAACTTAATCATTGAGGATGGAAATTTAGTGAATAAAGATTAACGGGAAATAGGAACGGGTACGGGTTCTTCAAACTCTTCAAACTCTTCAAACTCTTCAAACTCTTCAAACCTTTAATATTTCTACTCGTTGCTGAAAAAGGCTTAAAGCGTGTATACCTTTTTTTTTAGAAATCCCTATTTTTCCCCCGGGGGTGGGGAGAACGTGTGTGATAAAAGATTAATCCTATAACCAGAGCCGCGAGCCGGATGCCTTTGCTCCTCCGCTGAAGCTCGGAGAACGAAGGAGTCGAAACATAAAATATCAAATCTTAATTCTAAATACCGAGAACTATAAACCTTCAAACTCTCGAACCATCAAATCTGCGAACCATTTGACACTAGTCACTACTCCATCCTTTCAAACGCCTCAAACCATCAAACCATTCATTAGTCACTAGTCACTGCTCACTCATTCCCCGCTTTCACTCTTCAAAAACGTTCTCAGTTTATCCTTATAGAGGTTTTTAGCAAGTACAGTGCCATTTCTATCGATGATCAAATTGTGTGGAATAAACTTGAAGTTATAGTCAGCTACCACCGGACTGTTCCACTTCTTGAAGTCGCAAACATGATTGGTCCAGTTGATTTTGTCATTGACGATCGCTTGCTTCCAGAGCTCAGGATCTGTGTCGAGGCTCACACTGTATATTTCAAAGCCTTCACCGTTTTTCATTGATTTGTCGTGGTAGCGATTGTACATGGCTTTCAACACTTGGTTGTCCAATCTACATGATCGGCACCAGCTCGCCCAGAAATCGATGAGAACCAATTTGCCTTTGAGATCAGAAAGCTTCATACTTTCTCCTTCTGGATTTTGCAAATTGATTTCGGGAGCCTTCTCGCCAATTACCGGATGAAGTACTTGAGTGGAGGATGTGCTGAGAATCAGCATGCCCAATACAAAGGCGATATTCCTCCATCCTTTCATTCTATTCTCGTAATTTTAGCCCCTAAGGGATTGAGTCGTTCTTCTATTTTTTCGTATCCCCTGTCAATTTGTTCAATGTTGTGAATGGTGCTGGTTCCCTTGGCACTCATTGCAGCGATTAAGAGAGAAACACCCGCCCTTATATCTGGCGATGTCATGGTAATGCCTTTTAGCGGGACCCTTCGGTCCAAGCCCATAACCGTAGCTCGATGGGGGTCACAAAGAATGATTTGTGCACCCATATCTATCAGGTGATCCACGAAGAATAAACGGCTTTCGAACATC
>JAHEKB010000199.1 GCA_024638525.1 Bacteroidota bacterium | reverse complement strand
TTCATGCATAAAAATCTCTTCGGCCCTCCCTGCGAGTTCCTTAAGTCTAATGATAGGACTTAAACTTTCATCGTGAGCTTTGGAGAAGACCTTATTGATGTAGTGATCTTTCAAGGCGATCAAGACTTCTTTCATCAGGGCTTCTTTTCCTTCTACGTAATGATAAATGCTCCCCTTGAGCAAACCATTGGCTGCTGCTATGTCGGACATGGAAGCCGCAGAGTACCCTTTCTCTTTAAAAACACTTAAAGAGTTTCTCAAAAGAGTCTTGCGATCAATTTTTGCTTTCGGCATGTGTTCAATAATACAAAATATTATTGCTATTACCAAACGGTTGGTAGATAATGTTCACGTAATCTTAGATCAAAGCTCCATAGGCTGCACTAACCTGGCTTTTCATGCTTGGCGCTAATGATTACATTTGCAGCTTTACTAAAACACATGGCATATTTTTTCACTTCAGAATCCGTTTCAGAGGGGCATCCGGACAAAGTCGCCGATCAAATCTCTGACGCACTCATTGATCATTTTCTGGCATTTGACCCAGAGGCTAAAGTAGCCTGCGAGACCTTGGTCACTACAGGTCAAGTTGTACTTGCAGGAGAGGTCAAGTCCAAAACATATTTAGATGTACAAAAAATAGCTAGAGATACCATTGAGAAGATTGGTTATACGCGAAGTGAATACATGTTTGAAGCCAACTCATGTGGTGTGCTTTCAGCTATTCATGAGCAATCCCCTGACATCAACCAAGGTGTTGAGCGAAAAAAGAAAGAGAACCAAGGAGCAGGTGATCAAGGAATGATGTTTGGCTATGCCACGAATGAAACCAATTCATTCATGCCGCTTCCATTGGATTTATCACACAGGCTACTCAAAGAATTGGCAGCAATTCGAAAAATGGGTAGGCAGATGACCTACCTGCGACCTGATTCAAAATCACAAGTGACTATTGCCTATGGGGATGACAACAAGCCAAAGGCCATTGATGCCATTGTAATATCAACACAGCACGATGATTTTGATAAAGAATCTGCCATGCTGAAGCAAATCAAAGATGACGTCATCAACATTCTGATTCCAAGGGTGAAGAAGCAACTCCCCAAACACATTCAAAAGCTTTTCACAGATAAGATCACATACCACATCAACCCCACCGGCAAATTTGTTATTGGCGGGCCTCATGGTGATACGGGTTTGACCGGTCGAAAGATTATTGTCGACACCTATGGCGGTAAAGGGGCACACGGTGGAGGCGCATTCAGTGGCAAAGATCCTAGTAAGGTAGACAGAAGTGCAGCCTACGCAACCCGTCATATTGCTAAAAACCTAGTTGCTGCAGGAGTATGCGACGAGGTACTTGTCCAGGTAGCTTATGCCATAGGGGTAGCCAAACCGGTTGGACTGTATGTCAACACCTATGGAACCGCAAAAGTGGATATGAATGATGGTCAAATAGCCAAAACTCTACAAAAGGTGGATCGATTTGATATGAGGCCATATTTCATTGAAAAGCGCTTCAAACTGAGAACTCCAATCTATTCCGAAACCGCAGCTTACGGGCATATGGGAAGAAAACCTGAAACTATTGAGAAGAGCTTTACCGATGGAAGCGGAAAAACCAAAACAATGAAGGTAAAACTCTTTCCATGGGAAGAATTGGATGGTGTGAATGACATCAAGAAAGTCTTTGGGATTTAATCCCTTTAAGACTATACACCAATATAACCTACACTTTACACGAATTGTGAAAAGCCATAGCCTTGGTAGTTCTACCTTTGTCTGAATTTAACGTATGTGTGGAATAGTAGCTTACTATGGTCCGGATGATGCCTATGACTTTTTGATCAAAGGCCTTCATCGATTAGAATATCGCGGCTATGATAGTGCAGGAATTGCATTATTAAATGGAGAACTTAGGGTTTATAAGAATAAGGGTAAAGTATCTGAATTAGAAGAAATTGCCTCTAAAGGCAATACAGAAGGCACCAGAGGCATCGGACACACTCGTTGGGCTACCCATGGCGAGCCCAATACCATCAATGCTCACCCGCATCTTTCACCCGACGGCGATCTAGCCTTGATTCACAACGGAATCATAGAAAACCACGACACCCTAAAAAAGGCTTTAATAGAGCGGGGCAATACCTTCAAAAGTGACACAGATACTGAAGTTTTAATTCATTTGATAGATGCCATTCAACAGGCCGAAGGGGTTGACCTTTTTGAAGCCGTTCGTCTCGCATTGAATGAAGTTGTCGGCGCCTATGCCATTGTTATATTGAGCAAGCGTGATCCCAATACATTGATAGCAGCAAGAAAGGGAAGTCCTCTTGTTGTTGGTATAAGTGACAAAGAAGGCGAGTACTTTCTGGCAAGCGATGCCACCCCAATTGTAGAGTATACAAGAAAAGTTACGTATTTGGAGGACGGAGAAATTGTGAGTATTCACGACGGTCAGATGACCATCAAAACCATTGAGAACGTAAGTAAAACACCCTTCATTGTTAATTTAGAAATTAGCTTGGAAGCTCTGGAGAAGGGTGGCTATGAGCACTTTATGCTCAAAGAAATCTTTGAACAACCCAAAGCTATTCACGATTCCATGCGAGGTAGGTTCAATTCAGAAACCTTGCACTTTGCAATGGCAAGTTTGAATGAGTTTCAAGATAAGATCCGGAATTTGGACAGGATAGTGATTGTAGGATGCGGAACTTCATGGCACGCGGGATTGGTAGGTGAGTACCTGATAGAGGAATTTGCACGTCTGCCGGTGGAGGTAGAATATGCTTCAGAATTTAGATATCGAAATCCAATCATTACTGAAGATGATATGGTGATTGCTATCAGTCAATCAGGAGAAACTGCCGATACACTTGCAGCTTTGGAGTTGGCTAAATCAAAAGGTGCGACAATTTATGGCGTTTGCAATGTAGTGGGATCGAGCATTCCAAGGATGACTCATGCAGGTGCATATACCCATGCCGGACCTGAGATTGGAGTTGCTTCAACTAAAGCTTTTACTACTCAAGTTGCCGTGCTAACCCTAATCGCTCTTGGAATTGCAGGAATAAGAGGCAAAATGAAACGCGATAAATTGAGACAAATGTTCGCCGAATTGGACACTATTCCACAAAAGGTAGAACAGCTGCTCAAAAACTGCGCTGACCAAGTCGAACAAATTGCCGCTGAATACAAAGATTCCAAGAATTTCCTCTATCTGGGAAGGGGTTATAATTTTCCGGTTGCTCTAGAAGGAGCTCTTAAGCTCAAAGAAATATCGTATATACATGCCGAAGGTTATCCCGCTGCTGAAATGAAGCATGGGCCAATAGCATTAATCGATGAAGAAATGCCTGTTGTGGTTATTGCAACCAAGAGAAATTACTACGAAAAGGTCTTGAGCAATATACAAGAAGTGAAGGCTAGAAAAGGCAAGATTATCGCCGTGGTGACAGAAGGTGATGAGAAAGTTAAAGAAATCGCCGATCATGTCATTGAAATTCCAGATACCGAGGATAGTCTTACTCCATTATTGGCAACAATTCCCTTGCAGTTACTCTCCTATCACATAGCGGTTATGAGAGGTTGTAATGTGGATCAACCCAGAAATCTTGCCAAGTCAGTTACTGTAGAGTAATTGGACGATCTGAATACTTTTTTAAACATACATACTCATCATTACAATTATTAACTCGTTGATTTCGTGTATTTTATGATAAGGTTCCCTTTTGGAATGGGCTTTGAATCATTCAGTACTAAAGGAGGACTTATTATGAAATCAATTACTACATTTTTAACAATCATTCTATTAAGTGTCAGTGCGACACAAGCTAAGGCCTCACGACTCTACTTACGAACAAACAGCGGTGGATACACCATGATCCAAATTTCCGGAGATGTATTCCACACTCGAAATGGCACCGCCGTTATTAGCGACCTAAGGCCTGGTAATCATCGCCTTCAGGTGACTAAACAGCTGCATCGCAGGCATCGGGATTATCGAAACAATCGGGGTTACAGATACCGCGAATTCAATCACCGAGGTGGAAGACAAGTGCTTTTCAGGGGAAGGATTCACATTCCTGCAAGAAGTACAGTCTACGCCAGGATCACACCACGCGGTAGACTAATCGTCGAAGAAGTGATCAGGCACAGGAAAAATCGCAGACCCAATAACAGAGGTAACCGGAATTGGGACAAGAGGGGAAATCGGGACTGGGATAATGACTGGGACAATCGCCGCAACGACCCTAGAAATGATCCAAGACCCAGGCGCAGAGGGGGTTCCTACGGCTCCGACGCTGCATTCTCGCAAGCCTTGAGCACAGTGAACAATGCTAGTTTTGAATCGGATAAATTAGCCATTGCTCAACAATATGTGCAGACCAATGGGATAAGTAGTTCGCAAGTATTGCAGATGGCACGAGCGATGGACTTTGAATCAACTCGATTGAAGTTTGCCAAATTCGCCTATGATCATACCAT
>JAHEKB010000198.1 GCA_024638525.1 Bacteroidota bacterium | reverse complement strand
AATAGGATTTGCCTAATGGCAGAATTACCTTTATTAAATTCATAACTTATGCGATCAAAGAAATTCATCTCTTAATACAACGAGTTTCGATTGGTTTTGTTCCAGTATTTAACCATCAAAAAACCAAATAGTGCTCCTCCGAGATGGGCAAAGTGTGCAACATTATCTCCTTCAAAATGACCCACTCCTTGAAACAACTCAAAGGCAGCATAGATTAGAACGAAATACTTAGCCTTGATTGGTATAGGCGGAAAGAGTAAGAACAAGCGTGTATTGGGGAAATAGAGTGCAAAGGCTGCCAGTATTCCGAACACCGCACCGGATGCACCTACTACATTGACGTTCAATATTTCATTTAGTGCCTTGAGGTTTGGGTCGATATAGCTTTTCCCCTGATAAAGAACCTGTCTGCCGTTTTCGTATACTTCTTGATAATCTGCCGCACTAATATTTGGCATGACCTGTTGCAATTGGATGAATTGAACCAAAGAATGTAAGAGAAAAGCTCCTGCTGCTGTCACAAAATAGAAAGTCAAGAATCGTTTGGGGCCCCAGATCTGCTCCAAACGCGAGCCAAACATCCACAAGGCGAACATGTTCACGAACAAGTGGAACCAATTGGCATGCATAAAGAAATGACTAAATAACTGCCAACCTTCAAAATATTTGGATTTGAAAAAGAAGAGACCTAAGGTCTCATCCAGTCTTATACCGAATCTTGGCAAGGCAAAAGAAGCCAATAGAAAAAGTACATTGATTATGATTAGGTTCTTAACCACCTCTGGGGTGGAGAACCGATTACTTCTAAATTGAAAACTACTCATGAAAGAATCTCGCTAATGCATCTGCATCAAATTTTACAATGATGGGAGCACCAGATGGAGTGCTATTGTTTGTCTTGCAATGTAGCAAATCAGAGACCAATTGCCTCATTTGGGCTTCTTGCAGCGCGGTCCCTGCCTTAATGGCAGAGTTCTTTGCAGAGGCTCTGATCAGGGCTTCCTTTTTGTCTGATTTAAGTGCTTGTAAGTTCTCTTTGTAGTCATCGATGATCTGATATAAAACATCTGCCCCATCCTCTTTGGACAATTCAGTAGGCAGACCATTGATGATAATGCTGTTTTGTCCAAAATCACTGATATCAAATCCAAGAGCATTGATTTCGTCCATAAGTTCATGCACCAAAACCAGATCGGTTGGGTTCAATTCTAAACTTCTGGGAAACAGCAAAGTTTGTGTGTGTGACCTGTTTACTTGAGCATTGATATACCTTTCATACAAAATCCGTTCATGCGCTCTGTGCTGATGAATCAACCACAGTTCTCCATTCATTTCATGCACGAGATAGGTTTTGGCCAATTGAAAAAGTGGTCCATCTATCTTGGCTTGATCATTTAGTTGCTCAAAGTACTTTTGACTTTGTTCTTGAGGTAAAATGTTTTCACTGAGCAACTCATCCAATTTTTCCCATTCCGTCGCCACCCTTTTCTTACTGGGCTCAAAGGGATTGTATCTGGGATTGGGGCTTTGAACTTTAAATGATTGAGGGCTCCTGTTCGAATCGTAATTGGAATGCAGGCCAAGTTGACCTTCCAGAGGTAAATTGAAGTGTTGGCCCAATGCCTTCTTTACCACCGATTGCAATAGGGAGTATACATGCTGGCCATCTTCAAACTTCACTTCGTGTTTGGTAGGGTGAATATTGACATCGATCTTGGATGGATCCACTTCTAAAAAGAGGGCATAAAAGGGATAGGCTTTATCCTCAATAAGTTCTGCATACGCCGCCTTTACGGCATGGTTCAGGTAGTTGTCTCGAATATACCTCCCATTGGCAAAGAAAAACTGCATGCCACGCCTCCGCTTTGAAGCATTTGGGCTACCTATAAAACCACTGATTCGGACAATCTCCGTATCCTCTTTACACTCAATAAGTTGCTCATCTTTAATGTTTAACAACTCAGATATGCGCTCCCTCAGCTGAGAGGATTTTAATTTGAAAACCTCTTTGTCCTGATTATACAATTCCATAGCAATGCTTGGATAAGCCAGGGCCATCCTTTGGAACTCCTCCATTACATGCTTGGTTTCGACACTAATGCTCTTCAAGAAATTCTTTCTTGCGGGTAGGTTAAAAAAGAGGTTTTTTACTGTGATTATAGTACCTCTAGGACAAGCAACAATCTCTTGATCTTCAATCTGTCCGCCATTTATTCTCACCAAGACCCCTTGTTCCTCTTCCGTCATCCTGGTTTGCATCTCGACCTCTGAAACCGAAGCTATACTGGCCAATGCTTCGCCTCTAAATCCGAGGCTGCGCAGCGCATACAAGTCTTCTGCTGACTGAATCTTAGATGTGGCATGTCTTTCCCAGCACAGAATTGCATCCGCCTGGTTCATTCCTTTGCCGTTGTCTTCTACTTGAATGAAGCTACACCCTCCATTCTTGATATAGAGTTTAACGATCGTTGCTCCGGCATCCACAGCATTTTCCATCAGTTCTTTAACAACCGAAGCTGGTCGCTGTACGACTTCCCCAGCTGCTATTTGGTTGGCCGTTTTTTCGGCTAATCGATGTATAGTGGACACGCTCATTTGCTCAAGCTCTCGAAGATAAATTCAAGGGCTTGAGAATTCAATAATTTAAAGAAAACTAATCCCAAGACAGAGGCAATAAGTAATATTCTAAGCCCGTAGAAACGCGTTCCACTGCTCTGATACCGCTCTTTCCCAGATTTAAACTTGAAGCTTTCTTGCATTCTTGATTTATAATCCTGATTGGATTCTTCTTTTTGACTGTCCTTGATTCGCTTTACTTGAGCATCTAGTTTCTCCTTATCCTCATTATAATAAATGGGTTGATACGAATACTTGCGATGTCTAGGCAGTCTGTTGAACCTGAGGTTAATCACTTCGCAAAGGTAATATCAATTCGGAGTTCGAGCTATTCGTGGCAATACTTCTCGTGATTGCGATCAGCAACCACAACGCCGTAGTCTAAAGCTAAATGCCATTCTTCACAAGCTTCATCCAACATCCCGAGCTCAAGGTATAAGTTGCCTTTTAGATAATGGACCATCTTGAACTTTGGAATAAGTATTTCCACCATATCATAATCGACTATGGCTTCGTAAAACATCCCCATGGCTGCTTTCACTTCTGCTCTGGCCTGATAAATATGCCCGTCTAATTTGTTAACAGCAGCCGCTTTGTCAAGGTCTGTAAGCGCCGAGACGTGATCATTCATCTTGAAAAAGCAATTGGCTCTTGCCTTCAAAAAGCCGACATTCATTGAATCTATGGAAAGCACATGACTGTAATCCTCTATGGCCCTGTCATACAAACGGATGGCTTGCTTGCACTTTGCTCGATAATAGTATGCTTCTTTATATATGGGGTTGAGTTGTAAGCATCGACTGAAATCAGAGATCCCATCTTGGTGCTTACCGGCATTGTATTCGGTTGTTCCGCGATTGAAATAGCCCCTGAAATCTTTTGGATTTAATTGAATGTATTGGCTGTAATACTTAATGGCCTCGTCATATCTCTTCTCGAGCGATGCTCGATTGGCCTTAATTAATAGGTGGGCTCCTTGCTGTGCATAGGAACTCAGGCCGATCAATAGTAAGAATGCTAGACTGAGGTTAAAACGTTTGATCATCATGGTTCGCTAGTAAACGTGCAAATAAAATGCCGAATTGTATGTTCATCTTAAAAAGTTATCCAAGCGAAGATGAGTTAGATGTGCGCATTCGCTATGTTTAGCTTAATCAAAAGCTGAAAACCATTAATTTTATAGCGGGGAGGGTGGGCTAGCCCCCTGCATCAATTGCTGAAGTATCATCACCCACTCGGAGAACTATAAGCTCAATAGATTGGCAAATAATTTATAAGAGCCTTCCACACCAGCGGGCAAGTGCCTAAAGAATGATATTCCTGTGTATACAAAATAGCCCTGACCGCATTTCCTAATCAACAGGGATCCATTCAAGGCCTCTTCATCCAAATCATTCATACTCAATGGAGCTTTATATTCCTTAGGCCAGGACGACGGAAAGTACAAACCTCTCTCTTGAACCCAATCATCCCAATCTCTATCGTTCATCTTATTGGGTGATTTCAAGGCCTGATGACTTTCAAGTATTCTCACTGGAGCATTTTCTTGCGTAACTCTGCCCCGAGATAACAATATCTCATCTTCTTCAGTGCCAATCTTCTTAGTTTTCAGTCTATGCGCCGTATTGTATTGCATAATCAGGGTGCCCCCTTTTTCAGCATACTCATAGAATTTATCCATGTGGACATCAATGTCTTCATGCACATTTAAGGCACGTATCCCAAAGACCACAGCATCATAACTGCTCAATTCTTCTGAACTAACGGATCTATAATCCAATTGCACGACTTCAGCTCCCAAAGCTGATATCGCTTCGGCAACTTTGTCGCCTGCTCCCATCACATAACCCACTTTTTTTGCATTTGATTCAGCGGTGATTCTTTTAATGT
>JAHEKB010000197.1 GCA_024638525.1 Bacteroidota bacterium | reverse complement strand
TAGCTTATTGGGATTCTGATGACTTGAGATTTGTCAGTTCCAATGGAGTGAGTTTTGGACACAGCACCTTATTGAATATGTATCAACGTTCATTCCCCAATAGAGAAAGCATGGGCAGGCTTGAATTTAAAGTGGATACTATATGGACACAGCGTTATCCCCTAATAAGTGTAGATGGCAAATGGAAACTGTATAGGAAGGACACAGTTGGAGGACATTTTGTTTTACTTTTTGAGAAAAAAGAGGGAGAATGGAAGATCACTGAAGATCACACTTGGTGATTACAGCAAAACATTCCATTTAAATGAATCTTCAGAGCGACCAAATTTATAATCCTCTAAGCTCGATTTAAGTTCTCTTAGCATCAGATTTTCATCTGACCTGAGGTAAAAGTTCTCCTGATCTACGCTAACTTCATTAATATAAGTAATCGCTGCAGCTGTGCCTGTGGCAAAAAGACAGTCTATGTTTCCATTCTCTAGCTTTGTGCGGAATTCATCTTTGGAAATCTTCTCTTCATGAACCTTTACTCCTTGACTTCTAAGCAGTTGTATAACTGAATCTCGCGTAATACCCGCCAGTATGCTGTCGTGTAAAACCGGAGTGTAAACATCGCCATTACAAACAAAAAATAAATTAGCAGAACCCAATTCTTCCAAATACTGATGTTTGCTTCGATCTGTCCAAATCAACTGCTCAAACCCTTCTTTCTTAGCTTGCATAGTAGGCATAAAGGCCGCGGCGTAATTCCCAGCAGCCTTGGCAAAGCCAACCCCACCTTCAGCAGCTCTGGAATACTTGGTCTCAACTTTAACCTTTATGGGATGATCATAATAGAATCCAACTGGAGAAGCAATCAACATGAACTTATACGTTCTGCTGGGCACAGCCCGCAATGTGGGAGAAGTGGCAATGATAAATGGCCTGATGTAAAGTGAACCTTGGTGTTGACCGGGAACCCAATCTTTGTCAAGTGTCATCCACTGCAACAATGCTTCGTATACTTTATCTGCATCCACAGGCGGAATTGCCATGCGTTCTGCAGATAAATTCAGGCGTCTGATATTGTCTTTTAGCCTAAAAATATTCAAGCCACCATCATCTGTCCTATAGGCTTTCAAGCCCTCAAAAATGGCTTGCCCATAATGAAAGACATGAGAGGCTGGATGCATTTCAAGCATTTTTAGAGGTCCTATTTCAATATCACCCCAACGCCCATCATGGAAATCACAGCTCAGCATATGATCGGTAAAAGCATGACCAAATACCAATTGATCAAAATCAATATTCTCAATGGTCGAATGATGACTTTTATTCACTATCATGAATTGGCTTCAAATTAAAGGCTAAGAGAGGAGAATGTCTCAATTGTTCATAATTTTGCCCCGTGAAGGATTGGGAAGATTTAGAATTGTCTTTGTTGTTTAAAGAGCTGGTTATTCTTAAAGAGGATAGCCAAACTACTGGTGATCCTACTGAAGATATCTCAGCAGAAAACTCAGTTGATCAGCCCGATTTGACAACCCGAGCTAATCTAGATACACCCCCTTTAGAAAAAGCTCCGCCAAAGCCAGATTGTTTGAAAACGGCTATTCTTTGCCCTGCCTCTGCGCTCAGTGTGCTCAATTCTTCTCAATCTAATTTGAGAAAGATCACCGAAGCCTTGAGGATAACAAGCATTCACACTCAATTGAGAGCTGTTGAAGATTTGGATATTGAGAGCAAGATTGGTCCTGAGACGACCATTTGGGGCATAGGGCTAAGCAGTGAACAGAAAGAAGCAATTCGATCTCAGCCACATTCCAAAGTACTGTTTTCTGCAAATCCGGAAGAATTGAGTAGCCTAGAAGAGAAGAGACAAATGTTTGAGCCACTCAAGGAGTTCTCTAGCTATCTAAAATAGCTCCGTTCCTGTTGAAGCTCATGTAGGGCAGCTAATAAATAAAAGCATAAGCTGACTATTTTTGCAGCTCTTATTTGATTGCTATGATCACCAAAGAAGATTTCAGAAAATACAAGAACCAATCCTATTTCTTAAAGCTCAAGGAGCTAGCGGCGGCTACCAAAGTTGAGCCCTACAAATACAGAATGATATTCTTTGGTGGCACAGGAGCTGTTGGAGGTCAGGCCGTAATTGAAGTTCTTCAAGGATTTCAATACATAGAAAGAAACAGATACAGTTCATCGGAGCACAGGCCAGAATTGGTAATCACAGGTGTCGACATCAATCAAATCAATCAATTCTGCTCAAAACTTTTTCAATTGTTTGGCAAGAACAATTTCAAAAAGACCAATGATGATTCAAATAACCCAATATACCTCTTTGAGAATCTGGTGGTTTTAAACTTCCGGATCCTCATGGCCTCTCCACAGTTTAAGAGTGACTTAGATGCCAATTTACCCAACTACGATTCAGCTGAGGACAAGATCAACTACCTCAAGACAGAAGCTTCAAAAATCTCGGCACCATTTGCTGAATTTGTCAAGCAATACCTCAATAAATCTGGAGAGAAGAAGCTCCGAGCAATTTTTAGTGGAATCCCTATTCCAAGTGTTGCAACCTATCATTTTGAAGCCATTGATAGACTGTTAGAAAAACACGGTTTGGCCGATGATGATCCCGAAAATAAAATTGAAAGAAGTATAAAGAGAGAGATCCTCAAGGGTCTGGCACAGGATTTTGGCGAGATCAAAGAGAAATATGCAGACGAAGTACTGATAGCACATACCACCTCCGTTGGGGGCATGTATCAAATCATCAACGAACAGGCGGTTATTAAAACGGGATATGCTCATTCCTCCTTGGGTGATTTGTTGAAAGAGAAGCAATTCTACGCCAATGAACTCACCATTCACTATTCAAATTTTGGACTCAAGAGTTTGGTTACTTCAGCCGCCATCGGAATAGATTATATCTATCAAAAGTCTACACTACCCCTGAGCAGTGGCGTTTCTAGAAAATACAGAATGGCCCATGAAAATTCTGGACTTCCCTTTGATCTAAATTTGGTCAAGGATAAAAAGAGTGAGAAACTGATCAACAAGGTTTTTCCCGCTAAGCGAATCAGCTCAAGGCATCCCATTACAGATGAAAACGGCAATCCTGCCTCAAAGAGTTCTTTCAATTTCGGAAATGACAAGGACAACGTAAAGACCTTAAACGTCAACTATGCACTCAGGTCTGGCGAAAATGGTTTATTCTCCTTAGACAATGCTTATGCGCTTTATTTAAACATGAAGATAGCTAGTCAGGAAGAACTGGCTCACGTCTTGGTCTATAATGCCTTTTTCGGAGACGATGTGCAAAAACCCTGGTTCGACGAGCACGGAATTTGCTACTATACACAAACGGATAATTCCAGTCTGATTTTTGCTCTGTTGAATAACAGACGAGAATTTAGAAATTACCAAACCTCTGCTTTTACCTCAAAAGCATTTCAAGAACTAGGGTCATCAAAGCATCAAGCGGAATTACACACCAGTGGATTATTTATACTCCTTCACAAGCTAAAGCACATTAACCCTGCTCAGGTGAGCAAGGAAATCACTTCTAAATACAATAATGCGGAAGTGATGGAATTCGTGGATAAGAACACTCCAACTTTATTGCTGGAAGATGTGGTTAAAATGGCTGACGACTTAAACAAGTTGGGCAACGACTTCTGTGAATTATTCGAGCTAAAGACAGCCGATGACTTGGCTGACTTTGTCGGCTTCAATGGAGAACTCCACGGCTTTATACGAACTTTTTTTAATCATCTGCTCACAACCGTCACTGACACCATCAATTCCATAACTTCTTTGGGAACACCAATCATCTATACCAACAAGAGTGGAGAAGATGTAATACTGTGCGGTCCATATTTCGCTCCTTTGGATTTGATCATTGAAGATAATTTTAGCCTGCTTGAATATGTTGAGAGGAAGAGCAAGGCCTACAAAATGCCTTCTAATGACTTTTTTGAATGGATAATTTGCAACAACGGTTTGGCAGACATGAGACCCAAAGCAGTGTTTAATACTGCCAAGGTTTATCAAATGGGACTTGTTGATGCGATAAAGGTCTGTAGTACCGAAGATGAATTCCGCAAAATGGTCAATACCCTAAAGACCAAAAATGGACACAATTTGGAAGAGAATTACCACTACAGCACAAGCGGTTTGGTTGCCTATACAGCAAGGATCAAAGGTCTTCATGAACAATTGCAGGATTTCGACCTCAGCTTGGGTACTTTTAATGGCTGGAAAGCTCTTTTCCCTGTGGATTCTAACAACAACCATCCTTTGATCCCAGGATTGATAGAAGCAATGCGCATGTACGCCGAAGGCTTGGGCAAGATTACGGGCTCAGAATTCCTATATCCTAAATATGGATATTTTCAATAAGAGTGCTCGCTAATTTCTTGCTATAATTGAATCATGTTACTAAAGGGCAAACACCTAATTGTGCTAATTCTTTTGTCTTTGTCCATTTTTTCATGTAAAAAGGAAAAGGAAGAGATAAATAAAAATGAA